>NZ_JAVJQP010000132.1:0-20218 GCF_040218875.1 Coleofasciculus sp. D1-CHI-01 | reverse complement strand
AGCTGGGGGAGCTGGGGGAGCAGAGGAAGTTGGGGAAGCAGAGGGAGAGTTTTGAAAGTTGTAGGGGCGGGTTTTACCATTAACCTTTGGTGTTACCCTGATATAACTAAACCCGCCCCAACGGAGTGCAAGAATTCTTTAACATAAGACAAATTACATAAGACAAAAACTTTAACCGCGATCGCAAACCCATTTCCATAGCGGATGACTCGGACCTTGATCACAAATCCGACGCACCTGATGTGCCAAACGTTGTTTTTCGGCGGGCGGAATTCCAAATAAAATGTTGCGACTTTGCCAAACTAAAACCGCCGTCGTCATCCCAATACAGATAGCTAATCCCAAAATAGGCAGACGGTTAAATGCAATACTATATCGTAAACCTGACCAGGTAAAATGCTCTTGCAACAACAATAACTCATAACGCCAACCCCAAAGACTCAGCGGAGCAACACTAATCCAAAGAATACCCACGAATAACCAACGACCATACACCGTAAGTTGATGAAGTCGCTGAACTTTCACCTTTATGGTTGGCTCAAGGTGATCTGGAGTGTGGTGAGAAGTCTGAGTGTCTGACGGCTCCATTATAATTAAAGACAATTCCAATTATGCTTTGTCCAAAAATTCAGCTTCGATAACCTGAGTGGCTTTGGTTTGACCCGTGCGTTCTCTCCAGAATGCTAATAGGGTACTGGCAATAAAAATACTCGAATATGCACCTGTGATAAACCCCACAATTAGGGCTAGGGCAAAATATTTTAACGTTTCTCCGCCAAACAAGAAAATAGACACCAACGTTAATACCGTAGTTAACGTGGTATTAATTGACCGGGTAAGGGTTTGATTAATCGCATCATCAACTATTTGATCAATATGTTGGTCGGGATGCTTGGCAATGACTTCCCGGATGCGATCGTAAATAACTACGGTATCGTTAACAGAAAATCCAATAATTGTCAATAGGGCGACAACAAAAAGGCTATCAACCTCTACCCCTTGGACTAAACCCAAAATAGAGAAAATGCCCAACGTGACTAGGATATCGTGAAGTAAAGCAATAAACGCCAAAAAAGCATAGTCAAACTGAAACCGGAACGAGAGGTAAACCAGAATCCCGGCAAAGGAAACGAGTAATGCCAGTAAACCGGAGGTAAATAACTGTTGTCCGATGATTGGACCTACCGTATCAATTTGAGTCGCGGCTGGATCGAATTCCCCAATCCTTTCACTTAGGGCTTTTTGTAACCCACTGCGCTGTTCAACATCTAACGTTTTAGTCCGAATCGTCAACCCTTGTTGTGCAGCACCGATACGCTGAATCGTACTATTACCCAGATCCTGTTCATTGAGAATCTCGCGCACCTCTGCCAGCTCTATCGGTTGGTCACAGTTACCCGGTACAGTACAATCGAGTTCAACTTGCAGGCGTGTCCCGCCGACAAAATCAAGACCGGGACGCAGAGGCGCTCCTAGCTGTGCCGTAGAAATCGCCATTGAAGCGATACCAGCCAAGATGATTACGGCGGAAATGATCCACCAGAGCGATCGCTGTTTGATTACACTAAATTTGGTCATTTGTCATTTGTTATTCGTCATTCGTCATTTGTTATTCGTCATTCGTTATTCGTTATTCGTCATTTGGTCGGGGCGGGTTTTGCCGCCAAGCTAGCGATAACAATCAATATTAGTCCCTAAACCCGCCCCTACACACAGATAGATGTCATGGCATCTCTCTACATGACTCCCCCAGCTTCCCCAGCTTCCCCAGCTCCCCCAGCTCCCTCTGCTCCCTCATCACCCCATCACCCCATCACCCCATCACTGAGACGGTGACAGATTCGGGCAAAACAGTTGCGGCTTCTGGCGCACCCCAGGAAAGCTTAAAACCAACAACAGCATAAATGTGCGAGTACAGGTAAGGGCTGTAAACATACTGATCACAACTCCAATTCCTAGGGTAACGGCAAAGCCCTTAACTAAACCTGACCCTAGCCAAAATAGAGCCGCACACGCAATCAACGTAGTTAGGTTCGAGTCTAAAATACTGGAGAATGCTCGATAAAAACCAGATTCGACAGAGCGATATAGAGTTTTTCCCTCGCGTAATTCTTCTCGCGTCCGTTCAAAAATTAGCACATTCGCATCTACCGCCATACCAATACTGAGAATAAACCCAGCAATTCCTGGTAGAGTTAAGGTTACACCAATCAGGGCAAAGGCGGCTAGGGTGAGTAGAGCGTAGATACTCAGCGCCACATCAGCAATTAAACCGGGGAGACGATAGTAGATTGCCATAAACAGCAACACTAAAATTAAACCGCCAATGGCAGCATAAACGCTGCTTTGAATACTATCTCGTCCCAGGGTAGCGCCGACAGTGCGATTTTCCACGATTTCCACAGGTAACGGTAACGAACCCCCTTTGAGTTGAGCGGCTAAGTCACTCGCCCGTTGCACATCAAAATTCCCGGTAATCACAGCACTACCGCCACTAATCCCCGTTTCCGCGTATTCCGGACCTACCGTGGGGGCGCTGATTAGGGAGTCATCCAGGAAAATCCCAATACTGCGCCCGGTACCCGCCAAGTCTCTAGTCAGTTCAGCAAATCCTTGTCCCCCCGCCGCATCAAAACGGATGGCGACTTGCCAACCATTACCCGCTTGAGTCGGTTGCGCGAAGGCATCTTTGAGGTTTTTCCCTGTCACATTCGTCTTCTCAAACAATTCTGCGATCGCGGCGTTCGAGCGTTCTAAAGCCGCTTGATTTTCTGCGATCGCCTCTTCCTCTGGATCACCACCCTCTTCACTCTCCAGTAGAGCGGCTTGCTCAAATAGCAGTTGCTGACGCAACTGTTGCTCAATCTGAAGCTGGGCTTCTGTACCTGGTATTTGCTTACGGAAATCAAGTTGGGCGGTTCCCCCTAGCACCCGTTCCGCCTGTTGCGGATCATTCACACCGGGAAGTTGTACTAATATTTGGTCTGAGCCAATAGTTTGGACTTGAGATTCAGAAACACCCAGAGCATTCACGCGACGGTCAACCACAGTTTTAACAGCCTCCAACTGATCCGGCGCAATTTCGGGAATCTCCTCTGTGGTTTTCACCTGAATCGTCAGTTGTGCGCCACCCCGCAAATCAAGTCCCTGCTGGAGAGGAATCTTCACCAGCACCACGATTGCCAGAATGATCAGGACTAGAATCAGGGCTACTAACGAACGCTGTCTTTGCATAACTTATGACTCGCCGCAACAAATGCTATCTTAATCTGTTTCTACTCATATCTTGCACCATTTTCAGTAAGCTCCCCCATCCGCCAAGAACTCAAGGTCTTGATCAGCAAGCCACAGCCCACGCTGAGTGGAGCGAAATCCATATCCAGTTAGCTTTAGATGTAGGGTGGGCAAGAGTTATCAATCTTGAAACGCTTTATGGTATCGTTCCTTGCTCTTGCCCACCGCAAGGTTAGTTCATATCTGAAGTGCCAACATCTTTTTTACTCCCTCAGCAATCTGCTGAGGTTGGACAATAGTCAAGCTTTCCAGAGTGCCATTATAAGGAGTGGGAATATCTTGAGACGAGAGTCGCAAGACAGGAGCATCCAATTCATCGAAGAACCGATCATTGATTGATGCCGTCACCTCCGCCCCAATACCACCAGTTTTCATACATTCTTCCACCAGAATCACCCGATGGGTTTTGCAAATCGACGCGCCAATGGTTTCAAAATCCAAGGGCTTCAGAGAAATCAAGTCAATCACCTCTGGATCAAACCCTTCTTTCTCTAGAGACTTCACCGCTTGGGTGACATGGTGACGCATCCGCGAGTAGGTGAGAATGGTGACATCTTCGCCCTCTCGGACAACCTCGGCTTTATCCAAAGGCAGGACATACTCCTTATCTGGCAAATCTTCTTTTAAGTTATAAAGAAGAACATGCTCAAAGAACAAAACCGGATTATCATCCCGAATCGCCGCTTTGAGCAATCCTTTGCCATTGTAAGGAGTTGAACAGGCGACAATCTTTAAACCCGGAACCGCTTGAAAATAGGCTTCGAGTCGCTGAGAATGTTCCGCCCCAAGCTGACGCCCCACCCCACCAGGTCCACGAATCACCATGGGAATTTTGAAATTACCACCAGACGTGTAACGCAGCATCCCAGCATTATTGGCAATTTGGTTAAATGCCAGGAGAAGAAAGCCCATATTCATGCCTTCAATAATCGGTCGCAACCCTGTCATCGCTGCGCCCACGGCTAAACCCGTAAAACTATTTTCGGCAATGGGAGTATCGAGAACTCGCAGTTCACCGTATTTTTTATACAGATCCTTGGTCACTTTGTAGGAGCCACCGTAGTGACCCACATCTTCACCAAGAACGAATACCGCGTCATCACGAGCCATTTCTTCATCAATAGCCGCACGCAACGCATTAAAGAAAAGTGTTTCTGCCATCAATACCTCACCAGACGTGGCAAATGTCATCCTAGCATTGCCTAAGCCGCAGGGGAAGCCGGGGAGCGGGGGAAGCGGAGGGAGCAGGGGAAGCAAGGGGAGCATGTAGAGACGTAGCATGCTACATCTGGAAGCTGGGGAAGCAGAGGGAGCATTTTTTGTAGGGGCGGGTTTTACCACTAACGTTTCGTTTTCACCCTGATATAACTAAACCCGCCCCGACCTGACCGTTCAATTATCACAAATGACGAATTACAAATGACCAATGACCAATGACCAATGACCAATGACCAATGACCAATGACGTAGCTTGCTTCTCAAGGGTAGCGAGTTCTCCGCCGTTAACTTTAATTGTCCCCACCTACTTAAGACGAATATCGCTGACTCAAGCCAAATTTAATTTTTTATTATAACTATTAAATTATTGAGGTTTCATTAATTAATCAATTTCCATTAAAGCAATTAGAATTTCCTATTGATAAGTCATAGTAATAATTTTTGTTGAATGCTGCCTCTAGAGATTAGTTTTGCTTAAAAGGGATCGAAAAACTACAGATTTATGTATACTGAATGACTGTGTGAGTTATGACAGTGCATTCTACAGTAGAATTATTTTACATTATGCCATTTTTCGGACTAATTTGGACAACATCATGGGTAAGCTGTTTGCTGGCATCCAGCCAGGGTCTATTAAGAGTACCCGACTATATCACCAATGCTTTACCGACTAAAGTTTTATCCGTTGTTAACAGCCCACTCGAACAACCAAGATCTCCTTTTTTTTCATCTCCCGTTTATTCAAACGTCTGGTCTAACAAGTCTTCAGTAACAGCACTTGCCAATTCAGGATTAGCTAATGATTTAGGCAGTTTACCATTTCCATTCGCCCAGACTGCTACTGTCGCGGCTCATCCATTCAGGGACACGGCTCAATCAGTTTCTTGTCCAGCAAAGTCAGATTCCCTGGATGATGGGGGCAAATCCCAACCTAGCCATGATTCCTCATCGGCTTCAGGAAATTATTCATCTACCAACCATCTCTCAAACGCTAGTCTACCCCAGAAAATCTGGAAAATGATCGAGAATTTGTTTTCTTGGGGTCAACCCGTTGCATCCAAAGAAAAAACCTTGGCTGAATCCGTAGTCGTAATCAGCTCTCACTCTCAAACACGACCTCGTGGCAGAAATAAGAGTCAGGCAAGAATGGGAAAACGGGGCTTTTTGCAATATACCCAAAGGAGTAATAAATTAGAACATGCGGCTGAACAGCAGCAATTCCAGGTTGTGGTGAAAGGGCGAACGATTGCCCAATTGCCTACTCAAAAGCAAGCTGAACAAATGGCGCAAAGTCTCACGCTGTTGTTTTGTTACTCATCAGATGTATCTGAGATAAATTCATCGGTACGAGCTATCCTGTCTGATGGAATACCTGTGGTGAAAGCAGGCGATCGCGTATTATTTAAAGTGGATGATACCTTAGCCAAAGACTTAGATCAGCATCGAGAACTTCTGGCAATTGAATGGGCAAATAACTTACGTCTAGCGTTAGGACAATCGCCATTAAGTTTGGCAGACGCCCAAAAGCAGATGTACAACTTAGTTGAAACATCAAGTACCATTGAAGGCATAGCATCTTGGTACGGACCCTATTTTCACGGTCGGTACACGGCTACTGGGGAAATTTACGATCAGCATGATCTGACAGCGGCTCATCCCACCTTACCATTTGATACCTATCTGAAGGTCAAAAATTTAGAAAATGGTCATAGTGTGATTGTTCGCATTAATGATCGCGGTCCTTATATTCCGGGTAGAACTCTGGATTTATCCCGACAAGCCGCTCGTTCTATTCGGAGTGAAATAGTAGGAGTTATTCCATTTGAAGCTACACTTATGGAACCACGAGGAAGGATGAGGGATGAGGGATGAGGGATGAAAGAGATAAGGAAACCCCCCTCTCTCCAATAAATCTGTGAAATCAGTGTTTTGATGAATGACCAATGACCAATGACCAATGACCAATGACCATTCTTAACTTGGCGTCAGTGACAGTTCAGGAAGTCTGGTGATTATTTGATTAATCGGAATAGCGATAATGAACTCTGATCCGACACCGGGTTGAGACTGACAAGTTAACTGACCCCCATGGTTTTCTACAATAATTTGATAGCTAATCGATAAACCCAATCCGGTTCCTTTACCCAGGGGTTTGGTGGTATAAAATGGCTCAAAAAGTTTTTGGCAGACGTCTTGACTCATCCCTAGACCATTATCGGCAATCCGAATTACAGCATGAGGTATTTTTTGACAATAACTTGCTCCAGGTTTTTTAATACTAATATTCTCAACCTCAGTGCTAAGTTTAATTTGATGAGGAGTCTTTCCACCTGAAGCTTCCAATACATCTACAGCATTAGTAAGTAAATTCATGAACACTTGATTAATCTGCCCTGCATAACAATCGACTAGGGGCAATGTGCCATAGTCTTTAATCACAGTAACTTCAGGATGTTCAACGCTAGGTTTGAGGCGATGTTGCAAAATCAACAGAGTACTTTCAAGTCCTTCATGAAGATCAGCGGACTTCATTTCAGTTTGGTCAGCCTTGAGAAATTTTTGTAGAGACAAAACCACCTGCCGAATCCGGTTAGCTCCGACTTTCATTGAATTCAGTAGTTTTGGCATATCTGCCATCAAGAAATCTAGATCAATGTCTGTGATTCGTTTCTGAATATCGGCGACAGGTTGGGGATAGTGCCTGCCGTAGAGTTCAACGATCTCCATTAAGTCGCGCAGATAACAGATGGCGTAATCGATATTGCCGTAAATAAAACTGACAGGATTATTGATTTCATGAGCAACCCCAGCAACCACTTGCCCCAAACTTGACATTTTTTCGGTGTGAATCAGCTTGGTTTGAGCTTGTTGCAGCTTCTGTAATAAATCAGTGACGTAGTGAGTTTCTTCTGCCAACGCCACTTCTGCTTGCTGGTGCAGAGCAATCTCTTGTTTCAGCCGCTCATTGATTTGCAACAGTTCAGTCGTTCGGTTAGCGACTCGTTTTTCTAACTCATCATTCGTTCGTTTTAGGGTTTCCTGAGCGAATTTACGTTCTGTAATATCTCGCGTTACCCGAGCAAAGCCTCGTAATTGTCCGTCTTCTCCCCGTAAGGCAGTAATCACAACATTAGCAAAGAATGTTGAGCCATCCTTACGCACTCGCCAACCTTCTTGTTCAACACGACCTTGCTGTGCAGCTATTTTTAAGCATTTGTCTGGTTGTCCCTGGGCGATATCCTCAGGGGTATAAAAACAACGGACATGTTGACCCAGGATTTCTGTAGCGCGATATTGTTTAATTCTTTCGGCACCCGGATTCCAGCTAACAATCTTACCCTCTGGATCGAGCATGATAATGGCATAGTCTTTGACGCCATCGACTAATAAACGAAACCGTTCTTCGCTTTCCCGGTGTGCGGCTTCAGCTTCCCGGCGTTGGGTGTTATCGCGAGCAACCGCATAAACTAAGTGCTGATTGGGGCATAAGGTGATGTTCCATGAGAGCCATTTATAGGAGCCATCTTTGCAGCGGTAGCGATTTTCAAAGGAGACTATTTTCTCACAGTCCCTGAGCTTTTGCAGTTGCGCCAAGGTCATCTGCCGATCCTCTGGATGCACCCATTCAATCCAGGGGCGGGCTTTAAATTCTTGGCTACTATATCCCAGGAGTTGCTCACACATGGGGTTGACTTGCTGCCAATAGCCATCAGGACTGGCAATGAAAAACAGATCGAGGGTTAGAGTGAAAAATTTGTCTTGATTGCTACAAAACTCATGATGCTTTTGTGTTGTATCTCCCTGAGACTTAGGGATAGGGGGTTCTGCCGTTTGGATGATCATCGATTACTTACCTGATTGATGAGACTCAATTGCGCGAGTGAGAGAAACTCAAAATGATACTACAGGTCTCTCAAATACCTAAACCGACTTGGCTGAGTCGCTATGTTATCTAGAAAAGCCAAATAACAGCTAGACCTCTGAAGTCTATCTATTTTTTGAAAAAGCTGTTGTGGTCAGGTAAGCAGATACACCCTAGAGTATGATAAAGCCTTTCGATCGTTATTGCTAGTTTATCCTCTAATATAGATTCTCTAAATATAAAAGACAAAAGACCAATCAAAACTTAGGCAATCAGCCAGGGAAGCCAGAGGGCTAAACTCAGCAAGCTGAGAAATAGAATCGGTAAAGTCAGAATCAGGCTAAGACGAATATAGTAAAACCAATGCAGGCGCAAACCTTTACGTGCTAAAACCTTGAACCAAATTAACGTGGATAAACTACCCAGAGGAGTAATTTTTGCTCCCAGGGTACATCCAATCACATTAGCGTACTCCATCATTTCCCGAATCGCTGGATCACTGGTTGTGTCTGAAATTGCTATAGCATTCAGCAACACAGTGGGTAAATTGTGAAATAGGTTGGACAGCCCAGTAGCCATAAAACCTGTGCCTATTGCTGTCAGGGTGAACCCCCAACTGGAGAGGGCGTCTAGCTGATGGGTGATGACATGACTCATGCCAACTTGAGCTAAACCGAGGACGACACCATACATCAGGACGCTAAACCCGATCAATTGCCAGGGAATTTCCTGCCCAACTTTGCCCACAGAAATAATCGGTGTGGTATTTGGGAGAAACCCACGTCCCGCCAATCCTAGCAGAATCAACGCCGCGATCGCAGGCACGATCCCAGTCGGCAGAGCATGATCTTGGGCAATCCAGTATGCCAGAGGTAGACTGGCTAAAATAACCATACCCCATCGACAAACCAACGGATCACGAATGGCTTGGCGTCGTGGCGGGAGGTGAGTAAGTTTGTATGTGACTCGAATGTCCCGATGGAAGTAGAACCAGAAGCTGGCTAAACTGGTTGCGATCGCGACGAATGTCACCGGGGTCATCACCAGACTATAGCGAAACCCGGAAATTCCGCCATAGTTTACCGCAAGCAGGTTGACCGGATTGCTCACAGGGAACAATAAGCTAGCTGCTTCAGTGATAAAACTAACCGTAAAGACAACAGCGAACACGGTTTTAGCCCTGAGGCGTAGTAAACAAAGGATCTCCATCACCGGAGAAATCCAGATTAATGCCATACCCACATTGGTTAAAACAATTGTTCCCAATGCTCCCAAAAGTCCGCACAAAAGGAAAAGCAGACGCCCTTGACCTATCCCCAAAACCGTTAATTGTAGCGCTAACCCTCGCCAAAACCCGGCTTCATCCAGAATCCGGCACAAAATGAGTAGGGCAATCAATGTGAGTATAGTATTGCCAACGGTGGCACTAACTCTAAGTTCGTCCATTAAGGACACATCGCTAACCCGAGTAAAAATCCCCCCTGTCAATGCACCCAATCCGATGCCCAAACCTCGCAGTTGCCAGATAATTAGGATAAGCGTGAACAGAAAAATCAATAGTGCCACACAAACAAGCCTGTTTAATCACTGATCACCCTTTAGCACTAATATTCTATGGTTTGTCGCCCTAATCCTGCCTTAATGTATATCCGTGATGCTACTGAGGTAGATTTGCCCGCGATCGTGGAAATTTACAATTCTGCTGTTCCCAGTCGCATTGCCACCGCCGATCTAGAACCTATCTCAGTTGAAAGTCGTATCAGTTGGTATCAAGAACATAAACCAAACAGCCACCCTCTTTGGGTCATGGACTTCCATGAACGATCCAATTCTACAGGTCAAATTGCTGGTTGGCTCAGTTTTCAGGCTTTCTTAGTCCGCCCAGCCTACCATGCAACGGCTGAACTTAGCGTCTACGTGTCTCCCGATTTTCGGCGTCAAGGAATAGGACAACAACTGCTGCAACGCGCCATCGAACAGACTCCTAAGTTAGGACTCAATACCTTAGTGGCATTAATTTTTGCTCACAACCAACCCAGCCTACACCTCTTTCAAAAATATGGCTTCCAACGTTGGGGTTATTTACCTCAAATAGCGGATATGGGTCACATTGAGCGTGATTTGGTAATTATGGGACGTCGAGTTTGTTGATTTGTCATTCGTCATTCGTCATTTGAATTACCTTCTCAACTAAATCAGGATGACGAATTCTGACCCAATCCGGAAACCCTAGATAGGGATCATCCGTTAGCTGACGTTGTAAAAGCTCAATGATATCATCGACTTCATTGACCAAATCAAAAACAAAAATATTAAATTTCATCGTCTGATTGACATTGAAGTCTAGCGCCAGGAAATGTTCAATATCAATATCTTTACCTAATCCCAAAACAAAAAACTTGATATCTTTATGATTTTCAATTTTGCTACAGGCTGAAGCAATACATTGAATAAATTGCTCTTCGTCATCAAATTGACCATCAGTATAAATAATAAAAAAGGCTCCTTTACCATTAGGTTTGCCTTCAGTTAACCAAGTATTAACACAATGGTTTAAAGTCGGAGCAACAAAGGTTTTGGTTTTGGGTTTATTTTTGACGAACAGCTTCCAAACTTGAGAGGCATCGTTAATCACAATAGGCTTGGGCTTGACCCTTTCCCTGCTGAAGAAGTAAACAGAGACCCGATTGTCAGTCGGATAGCCCTGTTTCGTGGCAATGGTTTCATTCGCTTTAGTCCCTAATTCAGAACCAACTGACAGAATGGCGGCAATATGTCCTTCAACAACTTCCGCTAGATATTCATACCGAGTTTGATTTCCGGTATCTTCATCCTTTCTCACCATAGAACCACTTTGATCAATCAGGATAAAGATATCGCGGTTGTTAAGTGGAGAATCGGACACATCTTTAACCGTTAATCTCACTTCACTCGTCACGCGAATTTCTGTATCTTCGCGTTTCACTATCTTGTGATTATTATCATCTACAACTTCAGATAACTTTTGGTGAGTTACACTCAAGGTTTGCCGGGTTACAAGTTCAGGTTGATATTTAGCGAACAGCGCAATTAACTCTCCTCGTTTAGAACGCCGTTCATCAGGAAACTCATTTCTCAACCTAAAAGCTGAACAGATATTCTCAACGTGTTTTCTTACCGTTGATGTTTCAATATGTAACGATTGAGCGATATCCTGATCCGAAACGCCAGCCAAGAGCAATTTCAGCACTTGCCTGCGTCGTGGTGTCAATCCCTCAAAGGCTTCAGTAAACTGCCAACGGTTCATTCTCGCTCATGCAACTTAGATGGGTTTATTTTCATTTTGATGTATTCTGGATCACTTTCCCAGTGTCTGAGTCTGCAGGAAGAAAAAATCTGAGTGTATCCTGTTGGTTGGCAAAAACAGGCTAAGTTTGATTCTTCAGACGTTAAAATGGCACATTTTAGCACAAAAAGATATATTTTGAGGCATAATCGCCACAATTTTTGTAATTCTTTGAGAAAATACTAAATTTTTCACCAAAATTCCCTTTTATGCGCTTTAATTGCATTTAAGCCAGTAATTGTCTGGCAAGCCTAACCCATTAGGATACCAAATAAGGTGAGACTATGACCATTAAATACCTTACTACATTTGCCATCGCTTCACTTTTGAGTCTGGGATTAGCCACAGGTTGTAGCGCTCCCCCAGAAACGGATGATAGTACGACTATCGAGGAAACTGAGCCAGCTAACCCTGATAATGCAGCGACTGAAGATGCCGCTCCTGCTGCAACCGATAAGGCAGTCGAAGAGAAGGGAGACATGGAAAAGGCAACTGAAGATAAAGAAATGTCTGACGAGACGACTGAACCTCAGGCTGAGGATGACTCGACTTCTGAGACTACTCCTTAAGCGTCAGCTACCTAACCTCGTCTCAACGTAAACAATTTTTATCTGTAGGGGCGCACTGACGTGCGCCCTTTGTTGTATAGCACTATGGGAATACGTTAGGACTTTTCTCTGTTGCCTATTGCCTATTGCCTATTGCCTTTTTACCCAATTTTATTGTCCTAACCTCAATGCGTAGTGCTATATGCGGTGTCTGTATTTCAGACTCATCAGCAAACGTCGGCAGCACAAGTTTCCTGAGAATGATGTAAACTTTTGTTAAGACGCGATCAGAGGAACTTAATATGACTACCCAACTCGGCTTTGGCAAAGTCCAACCCAAACAGCAGAAAGCCAAGAAGAATAAAGTCAAACGGACAGCCGCTTCCCGCAAGTATGATGAAATGCAAAAGTCGGGATTACCGGAATTCAATATCTATGTCCGGATTAAGGGAGAGAAAAACTGGTTACCGGCTGGCTCAATGGCAGTGAATCGCAGCAGTCAAATCAACCAGGCGTTATTTGAGCAAGAAGAGGAGTTACTCAAAGGAATATTTCGGCTATTCCCCAAACTACGGAAGCGCCAAAGCGAGTTGGAATATGGTCATCGACTCAAAGAGTTTAAAGACGAACCCATCGTTGTGGCAACTCGTCCCCAAACAACGCCAGGGCATTTGATTCAATCCACCGTCAGCCAAGTCAAAGAACGTTTTTCATCATTACTTCAGCGTAAGTAGGTGATTGGAGAAGAGGGGATTGGAGAAGTTTTGACCTTTCGCTTCGCTCAAAGAGTCTAGTTTTGTGTATATAGGCGCGGGTTTCACTATTATCATTTTTTACCTCACCCAGATTTAACTAAACCTGCCCCGACGTAGAGACGTAGCATGCTACGTCTCTACATCTCAATCCTTGCCCCCTACCACTCAAATTAATCTTCACGATGATAAGGATCACTGACGTCAAAAAATATTCTTGCTAATTATTTAATTTTCGCGCCTCAATGTCTCCTCAGGGAAGCTTCAGGCGTTAGTTTGATACAAGTCGGGCGGCAAGAGCTGCTTGTCTTGTATCACCACTACATGCTGTTTTAGTCTGATTTTGTAACCCGATACGACTCATGATTGCCAATCCAACTATGACTGAGAATCCATTACGCCGTGAAAAGGGACTCCCCCCTTTTGACCAGATTGAGCCAAACCATATTGTGCCTGCGATGACGCAGCTACTCGCTGAACTTGAGCAGGAATTAGCCGCCCTAGAGGAGGGGGTAACACCAACCTGGGACGGTTTAGTCGAACCCCTAGAAACATTGACAGAACGCCTCAGGTGGAGTTGGAGCATCGTGAGTCATTTGATGGGGGTGAAAAATAGTCCCGAACTGCGTGAGGCTTACGAAACGGTTCAGCCCAAAGTCGTCCAATTCATCAACACCCTTAACCAAAGCCAACCCTTATACAAAGCCTTCAAAGCCTTGCAGGATGGAGATGAATGGCGTAACTTAGAGCCAGCCCAAAAACGCATCGTCGAAGCTGCCATTCGAGATGCTGAACTCTCTGGAGTAGGACTTGAAGGAGAAGTGCGATCGCGCTTCAATCAAATTCAGATGGAGTTGGCGGAACTATCCACAAAGTTCTCTAACCATGTCCTAGATGCAACCAAGGCATTTAGCATGACCCTAACCAGTTCAGACGAGGTAGAGGGTTTACCTCCTAGCTTAAAGAGTTTAGCGGCTCAAGCCGCCCGCGCCGCCGGGGAAGAAAAGGCGACTCCGGAAGAGGGTCCCTGGCGGATCACCCTGGACTATCCCAGTTACATCCCCTTCATGCAGCACAGTACCCGTCGAGATTTGCGGGAGAAACTCTATAAAGCCTTTGTCAGCCGCGCCTCTTCTGGGGAGTTGGATAACAGTCCCCTGATTGAGCGGATTTTAGAACTGCGTCAAGAAAAATCCAAGCTGCTAGGGTTTAGCAGTTATGCTGAATTAAGCCTTGCCAGCAAAATGGCACCGAATGTTGAGGCGGTGGAGGGATTACTGGAAGAACTGCGTGGCGCTAGTTACGATGCTGCCGTTAAAGATTTAGAGGCGTTGAAAGCGTTTGCGGCGGCTAAAGGTGTCCCCGAAGCCAGCGATTTAAAACACTGGGACATCAGTTTTTGGTCAGAACGTCAACGGGAAGAAAAGTTTGCCTTCAGTGCTGAGGAATTGCGTCCTTATTTTCCGTTACCTCAAGTGCTGGATGGCTTGTTTGGCTTAATTAAGCGGCTATTTGGGGTAACCATTACGCCTGCGGATGGACAAGCCCCGGTTTGGCATGAAGATGTCCGCTATTTCCAAGTCGCCGATGAAACAGGAAGTGCGATCGCGTTCTTCTATTTAGATCCCTACAGTCGTCCCGCTGAGAAGCGTGGGGGGGCTTGGATGGACGATTGTGTGGGGCGTGCCAAACTCACGGAAGCCGGGACAACAACAACCCGCTTACCTGTTGCCTATTTAATTTGCAACCAAACGCCACCGATTGATGGTAAACCCAGTTTAATGACCTTTGGTGAAGTCGAAACCCTATTCCACGAGTTTGGTCACGGGTTGCAACACATGCTCACCCGAGTGGATTATGCTGGGGCGGCCGGAATTAATAATGTGGAATGGGATGCGGTGGAATTGCCCAGCCAGTTTATGGAAAACTGGTGTTACGATCGCCCCACGCTGATGGGCATGGCGAAGCACTACGAAACCGGGGAATCCCTGCCCGAACATTATTATCAGAAACTCTTGGCAGCCCGGACTTACATGAGTGGTAGTGCCATGTTACGGCAATTGCACTTTAGTTTGGTGGACATCGAATTGCACCACCGTTATCAGCCCGGTGGGGAGGAAAGTCCCAGTGATGTCCGTCATCGGATTGCCAAAACCACTACCGTGTTACAACCTTTACCGGAAGATTCCTTCCTCTGTGCCTTTTCCCATATCTTTGCGGGCGGGTATGCGGCTGGGTATTACAGTTACAAATGGGCGGAAGTCCTGAGTGCGGATGCCTTTGCTGCCTTTGAGGAGGTTGGTTTAGAGAATGAAACCGCCGTGGCGGATACAGGAAAGCGGTATCGGGATACAGTGCTGGCATTAGGCGGTGGTATACCACCCATGGAGGTATTCAAGCAATTCCGAGGACGAGAACCGAGTACGGAACCCTTACTGCGCCATAGTGGATTAGTAGAGGCGTCTTAGGGAATTGAGCTTTGTGCGATCGCGAAATTACCCTGTAGGGGCGACCCGCTGGCATTAATCAAAAATTCCATTCCACTCAATTGGATCGGGTCGCCCTCTACTCAACCGCTTAGGTAAAAAAGACTTGAAGTGATTCATAGTGTACCTAATCATTAACAAAATTAGCAATAACTGGGAAATGATCAGAGGGAAAAATTCCTTGCCATTTCCTATTATCAACCGTCACAGTTTCTCGTCTCAGGCGACTATCGTAATAAATCGTATCAACAGCCGCAAACGCCTCACCTGTAAACCCATGAATACTCTGCTGTTTTTCCAATTCAACACCCGCCAAAGCATCATGGAGAATCATAGAATTCGTTGATGAATCAGATAAGATTTCCCGTGGCAAGCTATCGGGTTCAGCGTTAAAATCACCTGTAAGAAAGAGATAGGTCGTGTCAGGATTGCAGTGAATCATGCGATCGCGGATTAGTCTTGCCCCCAGTTCCCGTGCTTTGGCACTGGTATAATCCAGATGGGTATTAAAACAGGTGATTGTTTTAGACACCTGCGCTACACTAAAGACTGCCCAGGTTGCCATTCGCGGTGCAGGATTTCCCCACTCAGGACTGATACTCCCAGCAAGATTAGGCGTATCGCTTAGGTAAAAATCGCTACTATCTAGGCATTTAAGACGGTCTTGGTTATAGAAAATCGCACAATGTTCTCCTGTCCCTGTACCTGTGCGATCGCCCCCAATACTTTGATAATTCGGTAAACGGCGATGTAAGTCAAGTAGCTGGTGGGCTTTGCCTTCTTGGGTGCCAATGATATCTGGATGATACTCCTGAATCAGCGCCGCGATCGCATCACGCCGAATCCTCCAATCCTGGTTATCGGGATCTGGCTTATCGTAACGGATATTGAACGTTATGATTCTAATGTTCATAGGTGATTCGTCTTTTGTCATTTTTCATACTCAAGGAAGCGAGAAGCAAGCTACATAATTTGTTCCCTGTTCTCTATTGCCTATTGCCTATTGCCTATTCCCTATTTCCTTTCCTCATTCCTATGTTCATAACTCAAATCGAATCATTATATAACATTTAGTTAACTTATAGTTAAGGCAAGGTTAAGTGTTTGTTAATATAATGGAAAGTAAGAGATTATGAGACAGGAGGCTAAGATATGGCACAGTCCACATCATCCGATTCCGCACAGGTCAGTAAACAAAACTTTCTTTACCCTAGATGCCGCTATTACGGCAAGTTTACCCCAGAGGATCTAGCCTTTAATGCCAACTTGCAAGAGTTTGCCCAGAAAGTGTCCTATATTTCTGCCCTAGAAACTGGCGGTAAGATTTCCTCTGAACGAGCCTATGAGCAAGTACAGTCATTGTGGAAGCAGTTGAAATATAGTAAGGAATCCTTGGGCATTGGTCAAGCTAACCCCCCCAAAACCTAATAGATTTTGTATAAGACGGTCGTTTGAGAAAAACTGTGACACACAATGCTGCAATTTTAGTCATTGAAGATGAAGAAATTTTGCGGGACATTATCCTTAATGTCTTACAAGAAAAAGGGTATCAGGCAATTGGTACTGGGGATTCTCGCAGGGGCTTACTCTTAGCAAAAGAGTTAGTCCCTGATTTGATTTTGTGCGATATTCGGATGCCAAAGTTAGATGGGTATGAAGTTCTCAAAGCTTTACGTCAAGATTCCAAGACTAGGACTATACCCTTTATCTTTATTTCAGCAGAAAAAAGCCAAGTTGTTAGGAACCGAGGGCAACAGTGTGGGGCAAATGGTTATCTTGCAAAACCTTTTACAACCGATGAACTTTTAATGGTAATCGCTAATCATATTAACTTTTATCAGTAAACGATAATTCTTTTATGTCTATATTTATTGCCGATAACACCGATTTATAATTACGAATCAGGGCGGGTTTTGTTGCTTATTTATTGGCAGATAGGGGGAATTGTGTTGTTCATTTATCGGTGGGGAGGGCGGGCGCAAGTTGTTCATTTATCGGTGACAAGTTAAGTTAGTGGCTAAACCCGCCCCTACAATGGATCAGGATCTACACTGCGTAGTAGTGCTGGCAAAATGTCTACCAGAAACAATGAACCGACGCAAGAAACGCTACTCGCTGAGATTTCTAATCCGGAATATTCGTCAATCGCTTTCAGTATTCCGCTATAGTGGACGCGCCTTGAGGTTAGTGTGGACAACCAGTCACAGACTAACGCTGGTGCTAGCAATTTTAACCGTTATCGCGGGATTATTACCTGCCGCGATCGCATACTTGGGCAAGTTGATTGTAGATACCGTGGTATTGGCGTCTCAGTCAGGGTTAGCCGCCCATCGGTGGCTAGCGTTAGGCTATGTCGGATTAGAAGCGATCGCGGTTATGATACTGGCAGGAAGTCAGCGCGGTCAAACCGTTTGCCAGTCGCTATTGCGGGTATTATTAGCCCAACGGGTCAATGTGTTAATTCTAGAAAAAGCCTTAACCTTAGACTTACCCCACTTCGAGGACTCCGAATTTTACGACAAAATGACCCAGGCGCGGCGAGAAGCCTCCAGTCGCCCTCTGGCGCTAGTGACGCGAACGTTTGGACTGGTTCGGGATAGTTTGTCGTTACTCACCTTTGGCGGATTACTGCTGCAATTCTCAACTTGGGCGGTAGCCATATTAATCATCGCCGCCATTCCTCCCTTTATCGCCGAAACGCGCTTTGCTGGCGTCGCCTTTCGCTTATTCCGGTGGCGTTCCCCAGAAACCCGCCAGCAGCATTACTTGGAAACCTTAATTGCCAGAGAAGATTACGCCAAGGAAATTCAGCTATACCAGCTTGGCGCAACCATGCTACAACGCTACAGCGACACCTTCAGACGCCTTTACCGGGAAGATAGAGATTTGACCGTTCGTCGGGGATTTTGGGGTTACTTGTTAGGGTTGCTGAGTACGCTGACATTTTATGGGGCGTATGCTTGGATTGTTATCGAAACCATCTTTGGTCGGATTTCCTTGGGTGAGATGACCATGTATTTAACCATATTTCGCCAAGGACAATCTACATTTTCCGCCATACTCACCTCGATTGGCGGTATGTATGAAGATAATCTCTATATTTCCAACCTCTACGAATTTCTAGAACAAGAGGTTACTCAATACCATGGGACAGCCACTCAGGGGATAAAACCAGGGGATGGGATTCGGTTTGATAAGGTGTTTTTTACCTATCCTGGAAGTCAAAATCCTGCACTTAAAGGGATTGACTTACACCTTAAACCGGGAGAAAAGTTAGCCATTGTTGGCGAAAATGGGTCAGGAAAGACAACGTTAATTAAATTATTAACTCGTCTCTATACGCCAGATTCGGGGCGCATTTTGTTAGATGGGTTAGATTTACAGGAATGGAAACTTGATACACTACGCCGTCGGATTGGGGTAATATTCCAGAACTTTGTCCGCTATCAATTTACCGTAGGCGAGAATGTTGGCGTCGGCGATGTAGACTATTTGCAAGACCAAACCCGCTGGGAAAATGCAGCAGAGAAAGGCATGGCGAAGCCGTTTATTGAGTCAATGCCAGACGGATTTAGCACCCAGTTAGGGCGATGGTTTAAAGGGGGACAGGAACTCTCTGGGGGTCAATGGCAGAAAATAGCCCTATCTCGTGCTTTTATGCGAACAGGTGCAGATATTTTAGTCTTAGATGAACCCACAGCCGCTATGGATGCAGAGGCGGAGGTACGAGTCTTTGACCACTTCCGCACGATTACCCAGAATCAAATGGTGGTGTTAATTTCTCATCGCTTCTCCACAGTACGAATGGCAGATAAAATTGTGGTGATGGCGGGGGGAGAAATCATTGAACAGGGAACTCATGAGGAATTAGTGGAACTTGGTGGACGTTATGCGCGGTTATTTGCGCTACAGGCGGCGGGATATCAATAGTTAATTTATCGGTGGGGAGGGCGGGTTTTGTTGTTCATTGATTGGTGATGCATTCAATTTAATCCCTAAACCCGCCCCTACAAATGATCGATGACGAATAAATTAATATTATATTCTGATGATTTTCTAGAATAACAAGGCTATAAAAATAAAGGTTTCAATCATTTTTATTAATAATATTTTACCCGAAATAATATAACCTATTGTAGGGGCGACCCGCTGCATAAATCAACAACACCCATCCTCTCAATTTTATCGGGTCGCCCTTTACCAAATTAGGTTGGGTTGTCCTATCCTGAACCCGGACAGGTTTTGTTGTTCATTGATTGGTGACGCATTCAATTTAATCCCTAAACCCGCCCCTACAAATGATTGATGACGAATAAATTTATATTATATTCTGATGATTTTCTAGAATTACAAGGCTATAAAAATAAAGGTTTCAATCATTTTTATTAATAATATTTAATCTGAAATAATATAACCTATTGTAGGGGCGACCCGCTGCATAAATCAACAACACCCATCCTCTCAATTTTATCGGGTCGCCCTTTACTAAATTGGGGTGGGTTGTCCTATCCGGAACACGGACAGGGTTTATTGTTCATTTATCGGTGGGGAGGGCGGGTTTCGTTGTGCATTTATTGGTGACGCCTTCAATTTAGTCCCTAAACCCGCCCCTACAAATATCGATGACGAATAAATTCATATCAGGTTCTGATAATTTTCTAGAATAACAAGGCTATAAAAATAAACCTTTAAATCATTTTTATTAAGAATATTTTACCCGAAATTATATAACC
>NZ_JAVJQP010000125.1:0-52527 GCF_040218875.1 Coleofasciculus sp. D1-CHI-01 | reverse complement strand
TATCTTCTTGGAAAACTACATCTTTTACCCAATGTACTTGATTTTCAATTCCCCAATGTTGTTGAATTCTTTCGGCGAATAGTTGAGCGGGTAATTTTTTGCTGCTTATATAATATAAGGTCTCATTCCATTCTTTTTTGTCCCGCCATCCTTTTCTTTTTACACGAATTACACTGTGAAGATTGGGATGCTTTTCCTCGCTTGTTGCGAAAATCATTGACTTTTTTGAATTCTTCAATTAGGCGAGTAAGCATGGTTTTTTTGAAAGTTAAAAAAGTGAGCTTTTCTTAATTTTACCGGGAAAAGTTCACTTTTATTTTAAAGATTCCCCCGGACTTTGAAAACCCCCTGCTTGTCAAGGGGAGGGCTAACAACAGAACTTGCAATAGCCTGACATGATATAAAATCTAGACAAGATGGGTGCGAACAGGGATCGTTCCTAGTAAAGTCCTTTAAGATTTAACGATGATGAAACCTAAAGTAGTAGTAGCGGCTGTTTTGGCGACGAGCGCGATCGCAACGGGTGTGGTGCTAGGTTCAGCTAGTTCCGCCCAATCCTGTATGTATAAGCAGTCTGAGTCTTATCAGCAAAAACAGGCACAGCTAGACTGGTTGCGATCGCCTTGGGCTATCTTGATCACCTTACCCGGAATCGCCTTGGCAACAGCGCTGTCTAGAGGTGGGCGTGCTTACGAAAGTTAGAGGAATTATCGCGGTTGTAGGGGCGAGTCGCTGCATATCGTAGCCTGTGTGAGAATTAACCTATCTCGACTCGCCCTTTTCTAAGGGTACGTGGTTTCTGATCATTCCCGATACTCAGCCCAGGGCGACCCGATCGCATTAAGGGCTGGGCGGTGTGAATTGAATGCGGCGGGTCGCCCCTACCATTGTCTTTATGTAGGGCTTGCTGCATGAATATGGCGCGTCTTCTATTCTCGATTCCCATGCCGATTTACCGAACACTGGGGCGCAATATACCAAGCCCCACCCCGATTCCCACTCAAATCGCACGCCTCAATCGGACCGGCACCATTGGATTCTATATAAATTCCTTGTGCCTGATTCCGATTAATCTGACATTGCCAAATTTTAGCATTACCCTCTTTTTTAATCGTGACGCCAACTCCCCCATTTGCGCCAATATCGCAGGCGGTTAACGTCACTTTACAATCCGAACCAATAAATACGCCATCCTGCTGCATTCTATAAATTTTGCAGTTCTGTAGCGTGGGATGACTGCCTTTAAGAATATACACGCCCGTATTATGGTCTGATAGGGTACAGTGTTCTATTAATCCCTGACCATTCTGACTCACTAAAATCCCATACATTGCCCCTCCCTGAATTTGACAATGGCGGATTTGCGGATTCGCGATCGCGCCGTGAATATAGATACAGGCAATACCGTTGGATATAATCGTACAGTCCTCTAAAATTAATTGCCCTTGAGGAATATCAATGGCATAAGGCTTCAGCAAGGGTTCACCAATTAAACGCCCCATCCCATTTGCCTGTTGTACGTTAAACCAATCTTGATGACGCAGAGTTAATCCTCGAACAACGGCTTGTTCGGTCTGAATTTGCAGACAAGGTTGGTATCGACTTTCGATAATAATATCCTCTGGTTGTCCCTGTCCGACAATCTCCACGTCCTTATCAATTACTAAACTTTCCTGATAGAAACCTGGACGCACGACAATTCGCGTCTGAGGTTCCGCCTGTTTAATCGCATCCCGAATACGTCGATAATTCGCCTCACCCAGTTTAGCGACAATCAGTTCTTTTTTTATTGGAAGTAAGGAAGGTGTTTTATACAAGGATAAAGACGATGGATTTGTCACCGCATCTAAGTCATAGAGGACTTCTGTCGCTGACTGATAACGTTGCTTTGTCGCACCTTGCAACATTTTATCCAGAATGCGACCTAACCGTTCGCTGATTGGATGGTTAAGAATATCTCGCCATACCCAAACCCCGTCATCGAATGAATACAGATCAAAGGGATCAGTTTTGGTTAAAAGATGAATACAAGTTACACCTAAACTATAGATATCGCTAGCAAATACGGCTTTCCCGGCGGCTTGTTCCGGGGCGGTATAGCCGACACTACCAATCACGGTTCCGGTAACCGATAGGGCGGTTCTAGGGGAAAACTTAGAGGCACCAAAATCGACCAGTACCAGTTTGGGGGCAGAAGTCTGGAAAGAGGTGACAGATTCTGTCTGAGAGGTTGCTGAAATTTGAGTCAGTTGAGACGGAGAAGATGGAATACGTTGAATAATATTTTCGGGTTTAATATCTCGATGAATCACCTGTTGGTTGTGGATAAATTGTAAGACGGGTAATAAATCCTGCAACAGGTTAATAATTTGAGTGTCATCAAAACTACCCTCTTGAGCCAGTTTTTCAGCTAAAGTCTGTCCCTGAATAAACTCTTGCACCAAATATTGACAACCCTCTGCTTCAAAATGCGCCAAGAGTTCCGGAATTTGAGGATGTTTACCTAATTCATCCAGGCGCACGGCTTCTTGTTCAAAGAGTTCTGCTACTTTTTGTCGGTTTTGATGTCCGTGAATATGAGGAAAAACCTGTTTAATTACACAATGGGGTTTCGAGGGTTTATATTCATCGACTGCCAAGAAGGTTCTCCCAAACCCCCCTTGACCAATTGGGCGAATGGGTGTATATCGATCGCCTAGTCGTAATTTTGCCCCACAGCTTTGACAAACCCTACTCCCCTTCTGGTTTTGGGGAGATTGACAGGTGAGGTTGATACAGTAACTCATGCGTTAAGGGAACAGGGAACAGGGAAGCTCTCCGTAGCCTCGTCGCCTCGTTTCCAGGCTTGAGAAGGGAATGCTTTTAGGGAGGCTCTGCCTTTCATACTAGCGCTAGGGATAACCGATTGAATTGAGTCGGGGCGGGTTGAGCCACATCAACGAGATAAGTTTCATCGATTGTACATAAGCAGGGTGGCTCAAAAATCGCGGAAAGCCTCACCGTGAGGCTGTTTCGTTCTTTTTGCTGGGAGAACTTCAGGTTAAAGCTTTATCAAGGAAATCCCGCGACAAAATCCGCGATCGCACTACGATACAATTAAACAACTCCTTCAAAATCTAAACAAAAGAGGATGGCTGAACTCAAACTTAGATCAAAAGATCCAGATTCTCTCAGACAAATTATTCAAAGTGCTTTGTCGGAAAGATTACATAGCATTAACGCAGGCATAAAAAAAACACAAGAACGTCTTCAAGCATTTGAAACCAAGTATCAATTATCGACAGAGGAATTTATCACCCGATTTAATAATGATGAATTTGCCCATAATTTTGACTTTGATGAATGGATTGGAGAATCTCGAATGTTGACACATCTACAAAAAAACAAAGAGTCTATAGAGGAAATTGATTTTGTTGATTGAAGAGTATTTTCAGCAAATTCAGCTTTTGATTGAATCCTCTTCAATCGTACAATTATTTAATCTTGAACGAGACAAAAGAGGAATATATGAAAGTTTTATTAGAGGAAAAATTGACTTCAACGATAATTCATCACTGCATTTTCGAGAATTTGTCTATGTAGAAATTTATCTGGATAGAAAAATGTATAGTTATCAATATACAGACAGATTATAGAGACGTTGCATGCAACGTCTCTACAGGGTTTTGGCTCACCCCGACAAACGACTACCTTACCGTTTTCACACTATCAATTTTCCGCATAAACAAGTCGCTGAAGATACTAATCACAGGGCGCTTGCGTACCCTGATATTAGCGCTTATCGACATCCCCGATTGTAAGGGCACTTCTTTACCGTTAACAAATATGGTTTGTCTATCCATGCGAATTTCGGCGGGAAAACGATAAAACGGGTAGACTTCATTGGGCGGTAAAGCATCAGAACCAATCTGGACTAACTTACCTTTGACATCCCCAAATTCGCTATAGGGAAAGGAATCAACCCTGACATCCACGGGCATTCCTTCGTTGACAAAACCAATGTCCTGGTTGGTGATATAAACTTTGGCAACCAGTGTGTCATTTGGCACAATTTTCAGCACTGGCTCACTGGTGTTTGCCACAAATTCAGGGCTGGCTTGCAGATCAAACACGATGCCGCCTTCAGGTGCCTGTAATTCCTGATTAGTTAACGTTACCTGGATTTGGCTGAGTTGGCTCTCGATTTCTTGGAGACGTTTTTGGTTCTCAACAATAATTTTGGTGAGTTGGCTGTCAATTTCAGCAATCCGTTGTTCGTTTTGGGCAATTTGCGTTCGCAATTCTTCTTCCGAGAGCGCCATGGTGTTTTGTTTGCGTTCCTGGGCTTGCTGAATCGCTTTCTCTAACCGTTCCTGTTCTTGTCTCAAACGGGCTACTTCGGCGGCGCTGCTGTCGGTGTCTTGTTTCTGACGCAGATACTGGAGTTCGCCGAATGCACCTTCTCGCCACAGTTTTTCTAGGCGATCGGTAATTTGTTGGTTAAAGGCTAACACTTGTTCAGCATCGGCAAGTTGGATTTGGGTTTGAGTCAGTTGTCGGTTGAGTTGTTCGACTTCTAACTCGGCAGCAGCAACGCGAGAGTTATACTCGTTTTGGCTTGCCTGTAAGCGTTGCCGTTGTGCCAGAGTTAATCCGGCTGGATTTCCGGTGAGTTGGGCTTGATAAAAGTTCTTTTCTGCCACTAAAGCCGCCCGATTTTTGGTAAGTGAGGCAATTTGGGGCGGGAGTTTCTCTGGCAGATTTTCCGGATCAATGGCAACGGCTTTGCCCGTCATCTGAGCTTGATAAAATTGATTTTCTTGGATTAAAGCGGCGCGAATTTGCTGGAGGGATTTAAATTGAGCTTGAGCCGCCGTTTGGTCAAAGGTGAGCAGGGTATCGCCTTTTTCGACGCGATCGCCTTCTTCAATCTCCACCGATTTAACCACCCCACCTTGAGGCGCTTGGACTTCTTTGACGGCGGCTTTGGGTTCGAGTTTCCCTTGGGCGGGAATGGCTTCTTCAATTTTCGCCAAACACGCCCAGGTGACACTTAATGTCGTCACCCCAATAATCGCTACCACAATCATGCGGGGCCACAGGGGAGATTGTTGCAGGATAACGGGTTGATCAAATTCCGGGGGTTGATTCGTTCGACGGGTGGTTCCGGCTTTGGTGGTAGTTTTCACCGACTGTGCGGGCGATCGCGCGGCGAGGGGTTGGCTGGATGATCCGTTGCGTTGATTCATGGTATGGTTAGTCCTTCGTCATTCGTCATTCGTCATTTGTCATTCGTTATTCGCTTACTGGTTACCAACATAAGCATTGTGAATGACCATCAAAGTTGAGCATCTTGCTGTTGATAGAGGCAGTAGTAGCGCCCTTGCAGTGCCATCAGTTCGTCATGGGTTCCTTGTTCAACGACTGATCCTTTATCCATCATTAAAATGATGTCGCTGTTGCGAATGGTAGTTAAACGGTGGGTAATGAAAAAGACAGTGCGTCCTTTGAAGGCTTCAATTAAATTTAAACAAACTTGCCGTTCGGTGTCATAGTCAAGGGCGCTGGTGGCTTCGTCTAGAATTAAAAGTCGCGGATTTTGCAGTACCGTGCGGGCAATGGCAATTCGCTGGCGTTGTCCTCCTGATAGGGATGATCCCCGCTCCCCGACTCTTGTATTGTAACCACTGGACAACCCCATAATAAAATCATGAGCGGCGGCGACTTTAGCAGCTTCAATGATTTCCTCGGCGCTAGCATCAGGATTAGTCAGGGCAATATTATCCTGTACCGTACCATCAAACAGTAGACTATCCTGGGGTACAATCCCTACCTGACGACGCAGAGAATAGAGTTCCACTTTGGAGATATCGTAGTTGTCGATCAGAATTCTGCCGGAATCAACATCATAGAGACGGGGTAAAAGTTTCATTAATGTACTCTTACCCGAACCACTTTGACCGACAATTCCGACAAATAAGCCAGCCGGAAAATGCAGGTTAATATTGGTTAATTGCCAAGGACCACTCGTACCAAAGCGAAAGGATAGATTTTCATACTCCACTTCCCCTTGAATCGCCGGCATAGGAATATTTAAGCGATCTGCCTCATCCGCTTCTTGGGGGCTATCCACAATATCACTTAACCGTTCTAAGGATAGCGCCGTTTCTTGGAAATTCTGCCACAGTTGGGCTAATCGGAGTAGGGGACTGGTAACATAGCCGGAAATAATTCGGAAAGCGATTAATTGTCCCAAGGTTAACTGCCCATCTAACACCAGATAAGCACCCACCCATAGCACTAACAAAGCGGAGAGTTTATTCAAGAAATTACTCGCTGAACCCGCTGTTGTGGACGTTAGCACCGTCTTAAACCCTGCCGATACATACCGGGCATAGCGTTCCTGCCATTGCCAGCGCGTTCGCAATTCGATGTTTTGCGCTTTTACGGTTTGAATCCCGGACATGACTTCGACTAAATAGGATTGCGTCTGGGCGTTCCGTTCGGCTTTAGTTCGCAGTTGGCGACGGACAATCGGTGAAACAATTACGGTTAACAACACAAACAGGGGAATAATCCCCAACGAGACAATGGTTAGCACCCAGCTATAAATAAACATGACGACGATGTACAACACGGAAAACACCGCATCTAACACCACCGTCAACGCCGTTCCCGTCAGAAACTGACGAATATTTTCCAACTCATTAATTCGACTCGCCAGTTCCCCCACTGGACGCTTTTCAAAATACCGCAACGGTAAGCGGACTAAATGGTCAATAATCTCCGACCCCAGATGCATGTCAATCCGGTTCGTCGTATCCACAAATAGATACGTTCGGAAACTGGTTAATAGCGCCTCAAAAACGGCAATGATCACCAGGAACGCCCCCAGCACATGCAGCGTATCAATACTGTTCTGCACAATCACCTTATCGATGATCACTTGGATCATCAACGGATTCGCCAGTCCAAATAACTGCACAAAAAAGGAGGCGATAAACACCAAGATTAAGACGCGGCGATAGCGTACCAGCGACGGCAGAAACCACTGCAAACCAAACCGTTGCTTCGGCGTGTGCTTAGTCCGTTGTACCAGCAACACTGGGATCGCTTCCGGTGACTGCCCGTCTTCGCTTCTCGGTAAACTATCCAGTAAATCAGCAGGTTTGCGGCGGACAATCCCCAATTCTGGCACGCCCAGCAGCAATTCCCGTGGCTTGGCTTCATAGAGAACGGCAAAGCCTTCATACCAAGGAACCAGGGCGGGGGTTTGTAGGCGACTAATCGATTGGGGCGGTACATTTACCAATTGGGCATGTAAACCGATTAAATCCGCCACCGCCCCGCACAGGGGTAACGACAGCCCCCCGGTGCGCTGCATCTGTTCATTAAGTACCCGACGAATCACATCGCGGCGAAAAGGCATTTCTAAATGCTTACTCAGCATTTGGAAACAGGCTAGGGTACCATCGAGGAGTCCTTTCCCTCGGACATGGGGATATTTGCGGCGTTGGTCAGAGGTTTGATCTACGTCCTCTGTTGCTTCTGGCGGTTTATCAGGGGCATAGGGGATACTCTCGTTGCCATTGTTATCATCCAGCCAGGGATCATCATCAGTGGTGAGGGGGGTTGGTTCGCCAACCACTGTAACCGGAGTGGTTGGGGGTTCGGTTTCAGTTTCCCCGACTAAATCCGATTCGCGAAAGCCGACAATCCGGGCGGGGGTAGACCCTTGGATGTCCAATCCCTGAGAAATTGCTTCTGGCGTCAGCCGACTCCCTACGGGAAAATCTTTGACAACACTCCCGCCACTGACAAACCACACCCGATCGGGTGTCAGGAGTTCGGTGGCGTCAGTCATGGGATAGAGGTAACGCACCTGGGCATCTTGGTAAGCGTTTTTCGCCAGTTCTTTGAGATTCATAATCCCACTGGCTTGGCGCACCAACTCCGCACCAATTAACTCGAAGGCTTCGATCACACTGCACTGGTTTTGGAACGCGGCGGTAGCGGTGGGTTCCTGTGCCATCAGCGCTAAAAACTGACCCGTGGGGATGGTTAAGCAGACTGCCTCTGTTGATGCGATCGCGGTTTCACAAGGGATACCCCGGATCATACTGATCCAACCCAGAATCGCGCCCGGTTTCAGCAAGTCCAAGGTGACGGGTTTTTGCGTGGTTTGTTCGTAGCTTAAAAGACGCGCCTTTCCCTCATAGAGAATCGAGATTTGAGAGGGCATTTTGTCTCGCACCAGGATCGGTTGACCCATGCGATAGCGCAACAGTTGACTTTTTCCCGCCAACTTGGTTAGCGTCGAGGCTTCAAGTTGATTGAAGGGAATGATATCCGCCAGAAAATCCTGAATCGTTGTCTTTGTGTAGGTCATGGGCAAGCCTCAGGGAATTGCATTGTAGAGACGTGCCATGGCACGTCTGGACAGGGTTTAGGATTGAACGGGTGTACCTAAGGATATTTGTTGTCGCAGTTGTTCTTTTAACCAGGTGGTAAACATTTCATCTAGGAGTCGCTGACGCATGGCATCATCTAGTTGTACGGGTAAAAACTTTTCTAAACGAATGACGATAAACCAGTCCCCTAAACGGGTGGGGGGCAAAAGTTGACCGGGTTGGCTAACGGTTAACATTTGCGCCAAGGTGGGGTGGGGTGTACTCAGTTCCACAGGTCCGACTAATCCACCCGTTTGCGCCTCTGGTCCTTGGGAATAATCCCTGGCAAGTTCATTAAACGATTGTTCTCCTTCTTGGATACGAAAATAGAGTTCTTGGGCAATCGCCGCCTCCTTTGTCCGAATCAGAGAATAAATTACTCGATCTAACCGTCCTTTGCGCTTGAGGAAATAAGATTCAATCTTATGTCCCCAGGTCGCCTGTTTAAATTTTTCCAGCTTCAGTCCCCGAACCGCTAACTCTTCAACTTGTTCTAAGGTTAAGTCTTGGCGCGATCGCCAAGCTTGACGCTCTTCCTCGGAAGTTAGCTGATTTTTAGTATAGAACTGCTCGCAAGCAGCATTTTTTTCTTCGTCGGTACAATCTAGGGTGGCAATGGCTTGATCAATAATGATTTCCCGCAATAACTGAGGGAGTAATTGATATTTGGCTAACAGGGGAATTACTTCTTCAGCCGTGATGGTTCGGTCGCCAACCTTTAAAATGGCAGTCATCGTGGTGAGAAGCCTCTCAAGGTAGTGTTTTCAATAGGTAATGGACTGGGCGATTTCCAAGATAACATCTTGCTTCAACTCAGCGTTATACTCTAGCACCACGATGAATTAAAAGTTTATGAAAGTTAAGATTTTTCCTTGGGGCGAGAATTTTGTTGATTTTTTTGTGAAACGGTAATAATTCGTCATTTGTCATTGCCCTACTCGCTCCCGAAAAGAAGCAAGCTACCTCGCTTTGTAAGGGTTTGAAGCTTGTTAACATTTCTTAGTACAGTGTACAGAATTTAGGGCGACAGCGATACAAGTGTGAATATCGGCATTGGTTTTAATCGCTCCCGGTGTAATATGAGTAGCACAGGCGAAATATCCGCGATCGCGCAACGCTTGAATCAGAGATTCTCGTTTGGGGATATCCAAACGCCCTCGGCGTCCAATTTCCGCCAAGCTATAAAAGTAGGGCGGGAAATCGGCTTCGGCTTCCATGAGACTGAGGAGTTGTACCCGTTTTGACCAGTTCCACTTTTGAGCTAATCCCTGCATCTGTCTTAACCAAGATTGATTGTGCAACACACCCAGCCACAGTGGACCACTCAGAGTGAGGGATTTTTGGTCATAAGCACAAACCACGCGCCCTAATTGACGCCAGGACACAGTTTGATAATTGCCACAGTGATGACAATAACCCAAAAATCCGTAATTTTGCAGCGTCAACGGCTGAGTTTTAACCAAACGCACCATCAGGCGATAGGTTTGACCTGTAAACAGGGAGAAAATCGGCGCAATCCCCAAACCCTTGGCGATGGCTTGCTGCTGGAGTTTACCAATCACCACTCGCAATCCTTGTTCCTGGGCGGCGGGATGGTTGCGGGGATACGCCCCATAAATCCCCAAACTGCTTTCTGAAGCATGACCTGTTAGTTTACGCCCATCGGTACTGGTGAGATAGAGAAGTCCGCCCAGTTTCAGCGCCCAGAGGCTGGTATCCAGATAGGGAGTAGGGGAACCGAAACAGTCCACATCGATGAAATCGTAGTAGTCTCGGCGGTTATAGCACTCAAAAAAGACCTGATTGGCGTCGAGATGGGTAAGGGTGGCTTTATGGGTGGCGATCGCCCCTGCTAAATTTTGCTGTAAAATCGGGTTAAGCTCAGGATTTCCCTCATTCACCCAGATCCAATCGGCTTGACTCTCCAAACTATAGCGTAGAGAACGCACTCCACAGCCACTCATCGCATCAATTACTCGTAAGTGACCGATTTGAGACTTATAAATTGTTGCAGCTAAAATACCTAAATCTCGCACCACTTGCGTCTCTGGGCGATAAAACGCATTACCAATTTTAAATGTGGCTTTGCCTTCTGTATGTTCGGTTAAATTTCGGTTCATTGTTTGCGCTTTTGAGTCTTATATTATTTTTCAAATAAGTGATGTAAACAGATCCCCGACTCCTCAAAGAAGTCGGGGATCTTGCTTGGATAGACTGTACTTTATACCAAGTTGCATTCAAAGATATAACTTTATCCTTCCCCTGCTTCCCCTGCTTCCCCTGCTTCCCCAGCTCCCCCAGCTCCCCCAGGTGCATGATCACACCCGTGGAAAACAGAAACTTGATCCAGATCAGGTATTGACTTAGCCACAACAGCTTGCTATCGTGTCCAGTAACAGGCATCTAATTAACGTTTCATAAAAAGCCCTCAGCTATGCTCAACTGCAACAACTACTTTTATTTTTGGTTTACGGAGGTTCACCGGAGGTGAGCAGAGTTCCTCATGGAACCTCCCCGGTGGACCGCAGAGCGAAAGCTGCGGTCTTTTTGTTTTTTAAGGAGTATCTGATGACAACCTACCTGAGTAACTGGTTTACCTTGTTTTACTTTTTTTGGTTCGGAAGCGGTTCCGGGTAGGTAATGCTGCGTTTAAATGTTGTCAGAACCCGGAACCCACAAGGAACCGGGTTTTTTATTGTTCACTTGTTGTTTAAAGGAATTAGTCTGATGTTGAATGCTACACTTGCCACCCAATCCGATCGCCAAACTCTAGTTCATCTGTCGGATCATATCGCCTTCGGGGGTGAGGAATTGGTGATAATTGCTGGTCCTTGTACGGTGGAGAGTCGATCGCAGATGGAAACCGTCGCCACTCAACTGCAACGCGCCCCGGTTCAGGCGTTACGCGGCGGTGCTTTCAAACCTCGCACGTCTCCTTACTCGTTCCAAGGTTTAGGGGTAGAGGGATTAGAAATATTATCCCAAGTGCGATCGCGTCATCAGATTCCCGTGGTGACGGAAGTCATGTCCATTACCCAAATCGAGTTAGTGGCTGCCCATGCTGATATGCTTCAGGTGGGCAGTCGTAATATGCAAAACTTTGATTTACTCAAAGCCTTGGGTCAAGTTGATAAACCGATTCTGCTGAAGCGAGGATTAGCGGCGACTCTAGAAGAATTCGTTATGGCAGCCGAATATATTCTCAGTCATGGGAATTCTCAGGTGGTACTGTGTGAACGAGGGATTCGCAGTTTCGATACCTATACCCGGAATGTCTTAGATTTGGGAGCAGTTGTGGCACTTAAGCAGATGACTTCATTGCCTGTGATTGTAGATCCCTCCCATGCCACAGGCAAACGGGAATTAATTTCCCCGTTAGCGAAAGCGGCTGTCGCAGTGGGTGCAGATGGATTAATCATCGAGTGTCATCCCGAACCGGAAAAATCCGTATCGGATGCCCGTCAAGCGTTATCGTTAGACGATATGGTGCAGTTGGTTCACAGCTTACACCCCGTCGCCGCCGCCGTCGGGCGAAAAATTCCAGCCAGTTTAGCGGCTGTGTCAGCTTAAGGTTTAATTTTAAATTGAGTTTTCGGCTGATGCGATCGCCTCATCCCGGAACTGTTTCCAAGTCCGGGATGTTGTCGTTTGGTCAGGTCGATTCCCTCGTCGCTGGTGGTTGAGCAAAATGATGTCAAGGAATCAGATGACAACCTCCATCAAGAGAGATAGGGGGTGCAATCGGGGTAAAAAACCCATCCCCTGATACTCCGGTAAACTATTTATTTGAGCGGATTCGTTATCAGAGGCTCTATCAGTGTAAAAATGACCATCAAATCCATCATCTTTCCACATCCCTACGGTGAATCATCCCACTCTGGTGTTAAACGCCGATAGTTATAATCTCTTGCTCCTGGATGACAACTGATGCACCCAGCCGCCGTTAATGTTGGAGGTAAATCAATACGAGGATGAAGTGCTTTAAAATACCGTGATTCAGTCACCCGAAAGGGTGCTTGCTCATCTTCCCCTACAGGACGAGAAAACGTTCGTAAATAATTCCAGACAATAAAGATAAACGGGCGCGGAATCTGCTCTAACCGTTGTCCATAATGCTGTTCGGGTTCTAATAGCAAAGTTTCCCAGGTTTGAGTTGGCATGACTTCTGGGGGTAAAGCAACATGACAACTGCCACAGTTTTCCAGGTACAGTTTTAATCCAGTTTGATAGCGCTCTGGAATTGGGTCAATCGTTCCAATCGCCACCAGTGTTTCTGAATTAGGGGGTTTGGGTATTTCTGCGGCTCTTAAAACCCCTGCCATACCTCCGCCTAGGAGAACACTCCAAACCAGTACAAGTACAAATAAAACAGCGTGCGATCGCATATTGTTATAGTTTGTCATTCGTCATACTCGCTAAGCGAGAAGCAAGCTACGTCATTTGTCATTTTTTATTTCTGACCCTCCAAAAATGTATCAGGGTCAATTTTAGGAATTCCCTTTAGGGACAAATCGTAGGGGCGGGTTTAGGGACTGTAGGGGCGGGTTTAGGGACTAAGGTCAGCTATTGTTGAAATAACGGAACAACAAAACCCGCCCTCCCCACCAATAAATGTTCAACAAAACCCGCCCTCCTCACCGATAAATCAACTAAATCAACAACAAAACCTGTCCTCCCCACCGATAATGGAACAGTAAAACCCACCCTTCGTCCTAACCGAGATAATTTTGTAGCTTTTATGACAATTTTCCACAATATCCTCTTAAGGAATTGCCACAGAACGCAATAACTGTTCAACAATCGGCTTTGCCTGTCGCCCCCCTGCTGCCATGAGACGATGGGACAGAACATGAGGTGCCAGCATCTTCACATCATCAGGAATCGCGTAATTTCGCCCGTCCAAAAATGCGAAGGCTTGTGCAGCCCGTTGTAAGGCTAAAGTACCCCGTGGACTGACTCCTAATACTACATCTTCCGTCTCGCGAGATGCCCGTACCAAGTTAAGAATATACTGCTGTAACTCTCGTTCAACTTGCACCTGTTGACAAAGACGCTGTAATTCCAAAACGTCCTCCGTTGAAATACAGGGTTTAAGCTCCGAAAGCACCATCCCCCCCTGATGCAGTTGCAGCATTTGCAGTTCTTCCTCAGGCGTCGGATAACCCAGGGATAAAGATAGGGTAAATCGATCCATTTGCGCCTCTGGCAAGGGAAACGTGCCATGATACTCAATCGGATTTTGAGTGGCAATCACAAAAAAGGGTTGGGGAACGTTACGAGATTCCCCATCCACAGTCACTTGCCGTTCTTCCATCACTTCGAGTAACGCTGACTGTGTGCGCGGGGTTGCCCGGTTAATTTCATCCGTCAGTAGAATATTGGCAAAGACTGGACCAGCGAGAAATTCAAATTCACGGCTACTGGGATTCCAGATATTCGTCCCGGTGATGTCCGCTGGTAAGAGGTCAGGTGTACATTGAATGCGCTGAAATCGCCCATCAATGGAACGTGCTAAGGATTTTGCCAGCAGCGTTTTCCCCACCCCAGGTACATCCTCTAGCAAAGCATGACCGCCTGAGAGTAAAGCAACCAAGACTAAACGAATAGCATCGGCTTTACCCACAATCGTCCGAGCCAGATTTTCTTTAAGTTGCTCAATCCGTTCTCTCATTACCCTTCCCCATTCCTTATTACTGGGTTTGAACACATTTACTATCTGTCAGTACAGCGTACCAATATTTTGCTTTCCAGTTGGACAAGTCCTCGAACACAATCACGCTGACTTATGGTTTCTGACAAACAGAGCGATCGCCTTCGTCCACCGCCACATTCGTCCGCAAATAATCCTGCATCCATTGACAGGCATACTCTAGGGGATCAAGATCTGCAATTTTCTCCAGATCCCAGGTAATCAACTGGCTATCCATTCCCCCTGAATATAGATATCGACCGTCAGGGCTGTAGGCTAGGCTAGTAATAAAGCTTTGATGACCAACCAAGGTGTTTTGCAGGGTGCCATCCAGGTTCCACAATTTAACCATTCCATCAAGACCGCCCGTAGCAATGGTTTTGCCATCGGGACTAAAATCCACTCGCGTCAACCCACGCCCATTCCCTTCCACTTCAAAAACAGGCGTGCCATCACTCTGCCAGAGCCGTAGCTTATCGTCATAACTCGCAGCAGCCACAAGAGAACCATCGGGGCTAAATACAGCCCCCCAATTGGCAGAGGTGCCGCTTGGCTTGAGCGTAGCCACCTGAGTACCATCCATGTGCCAGAGTTCGATCGCACCGTTTGCCGCTGCTAAAACCAGCAAAGGGGGCTTTGCGATCGCAGATTCATCGGTCACAGGCTGAAAGTCTATTTGCCAAATCCGGTCATTCCCGGTATCCAGTCGTTTCAGCAAGTCACCCTGGCGATTCCAAATACTAATTTGACCTTCGTCTGAACCCGAGGCAATATACTGTCCATTGGGACTGACTGCCACACTCAAAATTACCCCTGTAGTAGGGATTGATCGCTCCCAAATCTGCGTCCAGCTCGGCGGTGAGCTGTCCTCGAATTGTAAGAGGCGGATAGTTGACCTGCCGCCCCCAATCAACAGGGGCTGATTGGGGAAAAAGGCTACCGAAACAAGGTTCGCTTGGGGAATATCCCGCAACTCTAATTGCGGCTGGAAGTTTTTCCAGAGAATGATTTGATTGACATATCCAGATGCAGACACCATCCTCTGACTGTCGGAACTGACTGCAATACTCCAAACGCTGTCAGTCGGACCGTTGAGCGATCGCATAAAGTCGGCGTTCCGTCGCCATACTTTCACAGTGCCATCCTGGCTAATGGAAGCAAGTTCTGATCCATCTGGGCTAAACGCGACATCGCGCACAGAGGATTGATGCCCTTTGAGGGTGCGAAGGAAAGTCCCATCAGGAGTCCAGAGATGGATTTGATTATCCTGCCCTGAAGTGGCGATGTATTGTCCGTTATCACTGCAATCTACCCCCCTCATGGGTGCCTCGGTCGTTTGCAGGATTTGTAACAACTTCCCTTGGGTATTCCATACTTTTGTCGTCCGATCAGCACTAACGGAGACGAGGCGATATTCTTTTGACCGTGATGTTGGGTCATCGCTGTGAGGACAAAACGCCACATCCCACACGACCCCTTGATGACCATCCAGAACGTGCAGTTGTTCGCCCTGACGAGACCATAAATGAACCGTACCATCCAGAACTGCCCCCGCCACGATTTGCCCATCGGGGCTAAAGGTAACATTCCAGACTGGATCAGGGGTCGTCAGCTTCGCCACCAGGGTACCGTCTCGCCGCCAGAGTTTGACGGTTTTATCCCCACCGCCAGAGGCAATCAGAAAACCATCAGGACTAAATCTAACCCCCCAAGCCGGACCACTGTGAGCGGAGATCCGCTGCTCTAGCGTCCCATTCAAGTTCCAAACCTGCACTTGACCATCAAGACTGCTAGTGACCACCTGCTGACTATTCGCACTAAATGCCACATTCAAGACGGTGCTCTCATGAGGTAGAGATTGCAGCAGTTGACCCTCGCGAGACCACAGCTTCGCCGTTTTATCATTGCTCGCCGTGGCGAAAAATTGACCATCTGGGCTGATATCAATGCCAATAACAGCCCCCTCGTGTCCGGTCAAGCGGTTGACTTCGTTGCTGCCAAATACGACCTGATTGAGTGCCTGAGCGACCTGACGCTGGACTTTTTTATCTCTAAATTGATAGCGCTCCAAAATTTGCTTTGCCTTGATCGCCGCTACCATCGCATCGATCTGTTGGTTAGACGCAAATTGCCCCTGGGATGAGGATACCAAAGCCTTAACCTCGCTCAGTTTAGCGGCGTAAAACTGCCAGCCCGCAAATAGGCTTAGTCCCAGGGTGCTGAGAAAACCGAGAGAAACAACCCCGAGGAGAACCGATTTAAGACGAGCGGCTCTGCGCTCTTGCAATAGCCGCGCATTGACTTCCTGCAAACGTTCTGCTTCCAAGTTCTGCTGAACTTCTCGTTGGTAAGCCGTTTGACTGGCTTGCAAGAACTGATAGTCAGCATCATCCAGACTTTTATCCTGGCTCCAAACCTGAGCGTCCTGCAACGCTTGTCCCCGCAATAACCAGGATGGCTCAGTCTTGCCGGAAGCCAGCCACCCCTGCAACATGGAGCTGTAGGGTCGCAATTTAGCCAGCTGCTCTTGAATCCAGGTCATGTCGAAAATGGTCTGGTAAATGCGATTTTTAACCCGAAGCTTGCCCTGGCATTGGTTGACCAGACCGGATAGGAGGAGTTCGCTCTGCTCCAGACTGCCATCGGTAGGAATTCCTCCCTGCTTTAAAATGCGCTCATACAACCCCAATAGTCGGGGGGTGCGCTGCTCATCCATCAGCAGCCGATTCTGAATAGTACGCAGGTGTTCGGGGTTATCTTGGGCTTCCCAGTGGTCGATGATATGGGTTTTAACCAGATCATCAATCCAAGCGGTTTCGGCTCCTGGGGGCAGGCTGAGATCAGCATCGTGAGCAACCTGGCTTTTTTGAGTAACCAACTGGCAGAGTTTTTGGGTGAGGAGGGGTTGACCGTTCGTCCAGTCCAGAATGGCATTGAGGATGGCTTCGGGGTTGGGCATCTGTTCCTTAAAGCCGATCATCAGAGGGCGAGCTTCTTCTAGCTGGAAATTCTGTAGGTTGATGGCGCGACCAATGTTGAAGGGAGTGCGTTTGCGATCGCGTATCAAATCCGATGGCGTAGCCACCCCAAATAAAGCCCAGGTCAACCGCTCATATTTTGTTTGATTTTGCCGCTGCTCATGACAGGCACGAATAAAGGCAAAAAAATCGTTGACCGGAAACTCTAGACTGAGAACGCTGTCGATCTCATCGACCATAATAAACAGCCGGGTATCGGGTAGATGAATCAAAATTTCATCAATCAATAGCTGTAGCTGCTGTACCGGGGGCAAGGTTGCCCAACTCTGCCAGTGAGCTTTAATGTTGATTTTGCCCAACAGGTACAAATCCCGCAGCAGCTCTAGCATAACGCCGCGATACCATTGCTGATGGGTTACTTGCTCGCTGCCCAGTTGAGTCATGTCTAAATAAACACAGCGATGACCCAGATTTTCTAGCTGCTGCTGAACGCGAGTCCTGAGGCTGGATTTACCCATCTGGCGGGCGTTAAAGACGTAGCAAAATTCTCCAGCTAGGACGGCTTCATAGAGAGTCTGATCCGCTTGCCGAACCACGTAGGTTGCCGCATCAGTGGGTAAACTTCCTCCCACTTGGTAAATGGGTTGAGCCATGCTGGTGTCTCCGGTATAGAACTAAATCAAAGATTCTAGATGGGGACTGCGCTCAACTATTTCGTTCAAAAAAAGTTATCGTCGCCGCACAGTCAGCCTGGATTTGCGTCCTTAGGTCATCTAAGGACGCAAATTTTTGTTCCGGTCGCAAAAACTGCTCTAGGCTCACGGTTATCGTCTGTCCGTATAAATCACCAGACCAATTTAGCAGGTGAATCTCAACTGTCAAGCAGGTTCCTTTGACGGTAGGACGTTCTCCTATATTCATTACACCCCATTGATCCGGGAATGAGGGACGACTGACGCGCACACAGTAAACCCCGTTGCGGGGTAAAAACTTGTCGGGGAACCATTCTAGATTGGCGGTGGGAAAGCCTAGGGTTCTGCCTAATTGCTGCCCTTTGACCACTTGACCCATAATGCTGTACGGACGACCCAATAAGCGATTAGCTTTGAGGATATCTCCTTCCTCTAGGGATTGGCGAATTAAGGAACTACTGATTCGTTCACCTTGACAGGTTTGGATAGTAACAATGGTAACCTTAACCCCATAAGTGGCTGCGATCGCCTGCAAATCCTTCGCGGTTCCAGTCCGGCGATATCCGAAGCGAAAATCCTCTCCAATACTGACATGGGTGGCTCGCAATTGTTCAATTAAAATCTTGTCCACGAATTGTTCTGGACTTAATGCCGCCAGTTCTCGGTCAAAGGGCAGCAGCACCAGTTGTTCAATGCCCAAGCGCTTTAACTGGTCTACTTTTTCGGGTTTTGGCGTCAATAGCTTCCACGGTTGACCGGAAAAAAATTCACGGGGATGGGGATAAAAGGTTGCCAAAGTCGGATAAATATGCTTTCCTTCCCGATTAACCCTCTCTTGAGGATTTATCGGCTCAGACTGACCGGGTAAAAGGCTAGAGTGCTGCAAAATAGGATGAATGACCTGTTGATGCCCTCGGTGAATGCCGTCAAAGTTTCCTAGGGCAACAGCAGTTGGTGTTAAAGCAGTGGCAAGAGAAGAAGTAACCCACACGCTTTACATTTTTACACATTCTCGGAGTCGTGGCTAGATCTTGACCAACTCGTTGGCTTTAAGTTAAATTAGATCCCCAACTTCTTCAAGACGTCAGGGATCGGGTAGGAGGGATATTATCGAATAGAAGCTTTTGCCTCTTGTTGCAGGGGTACTGGATCAGAGACAGCCGACTCCACCAAAGAAATGGACAAGCCTTCACGAGCCATAACGGTATTGCGAAAGTGTTGAATGGCTTCTTCGCCAATTCGATCCAAGAAATCATCATTGTGTAACGGATCGTGATGAAAGATAACCAAAGTTTTCACGTTAGCGGCTTTGGCTAACTTAATCCCTTCTTGCCAAGTCGAATGACCCCACCCCACTTTGCTCGTTGCTGGAGAATAATATTCGGTATCCGTGTAGGTGGCGTCGTAGATCAGCACATCCACATCCTGAATCAGTTTTAAGATATTTTCATCTAAACCACTAGGTCTATGTTCGGTATCGGTAATGTAGGCGGCTGAATGTCCCCGCCAATTCACCCGATATCCCACCGCTTCACCGGGATGATTGAGCAGGGTATTTTCGACGGTAATCTCGCCCAGCTCAACGCTTTCACCAACCTCTAGGTCATAGAACTGCAAATCAGCTTGCATGACTTGCAACGGGACGGGAAAATTGGGATGGAGCATTTGGTCGGTGAGGCGTTGCTTAATTGTAGAACCATTGGGTGCGATCGCTCCATAGATACGGAAACGATTACTTTTGATAAACGCGGGAACAAAAAACGGAAACCCTTGAATATGATCCCAGTGGGAGTGGGTGAAAAACATGTGAGCCTCCACTGGCATTTGTGACAGCATGGACTGTCCCAACACCCGCAAGCCCGTACCCCCATCAAAAATTAATCGTTCTCTACCCACTCGCATTTCCACACAAGGAGTATTTCCGCCATAGCGAACCGTTTCTGGACCCGGACAGGCAATACTTCCTCTAACGCCCCAAAAGTGAATTGTGAATCCGTTGTGCTGACTAGACATAATTTTTCCTTGCAGGCTTTTTCAGACAGTCCATTTGTTCGTTTTTTCAGGTTGATGAGGAGTCTTTTTCATCCAATTTCCACAGTCTTAACATCTCCACCGACCCGGAGTAATCATCAACATATCCTTGCTAGCGGTAGGCAACCCAATAAAACTCCCGGAGGGATTTAAGTAGAATAGTCATGGTAATTTAGGAGTTTTTTTGTTTAAGCTGATTTGAACCAGTTGTTTTGATTGTGGATGGATGAGCTTAGGGACGTCAAGTAACATTTAACGCCTGCGGCATTTATCACCAGGGAATAACTTCCGCGATCGCGATAAATCCGTTCCTGACGCTTTTGAGTTGCTCACACCGCTCATCATTCGAGGCTATTCAGCAGTAGTGGTCTGAGGGAGGTAGTTGCACGGGAGCGATCCAGTTCCTTTTTAGGTTAAGGGGTCTAGCTACTATATCTGATGCTAGCTCCTCACGGATTAGCATCAGGTCTGAGATGCTTTACCTCTAGTTTATACCTACTATTTTCCATAGCCTAACAAGTTTAGCTAAACTGGTTAGGCATTTGAGGCAACACCAATATGTGATTTTGATCACGTTTTAGCTCAAGTTGAGCTTGAATGACTTAATGACTTTGTGCAGACGTTCCGGCAAAGAAAGCTAAAATTTAAGAAATGTTGCTGACGTTGAGAAAAGAGAATGGAACCCAAGGTCGAAATTTATACCTGGAGCCGTTGTCCCTATTGTATGCGGGCTAAAGGGTTGCTCAATGAAAAGGGCATTAACTTTACCGAATATTGTATCGATGGTGATGAACAGACGCGAGAGCAAATGGCACAACGGGCAAATGGACGCCGTTCTCTGCCACAAATTTTTATCAATGACCACCATATTGGGGGTTGCGACGACCTGTATGGGTTAGAACTACAAGGTGAACTAGATACCTTACTGCAAGACGGAGCAGGGGCAAGTCATTGATAGGGGAGTTCTGGGAGCTGGGGAAGCTGGGGGAGCTGGGGAAGCTGGGGGAGCTGGGGGAGCTGGGGGAGCTGGGGGAGCTGGGGGAGCTGGGGGAGCTGGGGGAGGGTTTTGAACTAACGTTATCGTCAATAGTGAAACGAAAGTTCCTAAACCCGCCCCTACAAACCTCAAAATGGTACTATTAGCCGCAACTTGATTATTAATCACCGAGGTAGGATTCCAGCGTGAAATTTGCGTTTATCATTGACCCGCTCTCAAAGCTTAATCCCAGTCATGATACGAGTGTGGCACTCATGGAAGCTGCTCAAGCCTTAGGTCATGACGTTTGGATTACTCAAGCTCAAAAGCTAACAGTTGTCAATAATCAAGCGTGGGCAAATCTAGAGAAAGTGCAGCTAACCCCAGCCGAACTCGTTGAGGGGCGTTGGGTGGTCAGTGAACGCTGGTACGCAATCTCGGATACTGTCTCCCTGCCGTTAGAGGATATGGATGCCGTTTTTATGCGGACTGACCCACCCGTGACTATTCCCTACCTGTATGCGACGTACATTCTTGATTACATCAACCCCAAAAAGACTCAGGTTATCAATACACCGACAGGTTTGCGACGGGCAAACGAAAAAATGTATGCCCTTCAGTTTAAAGCAGTGATTCCGGAAACCATTGTTAGCCAGGATAAGTTGACCATCCAGAAATTCGTCGAGAAACAAGGAGCAGCCGTACTGAAACCCTTGGGCGGTAAAGCTGGGGAAGGGATTCTGTTTCTGGAAGCAGGCGATCGCAACTTTAATTCCCTAGTCGAAATTAGCACTAAATGGGGATATGAACCCGTCATGGTGCAAACTTATCTTCCGGCGGCTAAAGAGGGAGATAAGCGGATCATCCTCCTCAATGGTGACCCGATTGGGGCAGTCAATCGCATTCCTACAGGCAGCGAATTTCGCGGCAACATGGCAGTTGGGGGTCGAGTGGCGGCGACAGAAATTACACCGCAAGAGCAAAAAATTTGTGCTTTACTCAAGCCACAGTTACAACAAGATGGCTTGTATTTTGTGGGAATCGATGTCATTGGTGGCTATCTCACCGAGGTAAATGTTACCAGTCCCACGGGTATCCGCGAGATTGATCAGCTTAATGGTACGTGCTTAGGCAAAGACGTGATTGCCTGGGTTGAAAACTCAAGTAACTCGTAATATATGAGTGATCACCGATCATTTGCATTCCCTCTTTCTTGCTTGTCTGAGGACATAAGACGAATGACATAAGACGAATGACGAATGACGAATGACGAATGACGAACAACAAATGACAAATCAAATTGGAGTTGCTGTAATCGGTACCGGATTTGGACAGAAAATTCATATCCCAGGTTTTCAGATTCACCCCCGCACAAAGGTGGTAGCGGTTTATAACCCTCACCTGGATAAAGCCAAGGCGGTAGCTGAATCTCATAATATTCCCCAAGCGAGCGATCGCCTGGAGGATATACTAGCGATGCCAGATGTGCAAGCGGTGAGTATTTCTACCCCACCCTTTCTTCACTACGACATGGCGCAGCAGGTTTTGCAAGCCGGAAAACATCTGTTATTGGAAAAACCAATGACCCTCTCAGCTACCGAAACGCGAGATCTCTATCACCTCGCCAAGAAGCAAGGGGTAGTGGCGATGCCAGATTTTGAATTTCGCTTTGTTCCCCCATGGCAACTCTTGGCAGAACATTTAGAATCCGGCTATGTTGGTCAGAAGCGTCTGATTAAAATTGACTGGTTAGTCTCCAGTCGTGCCAACGCGCAACGGGCTTGGAACTGGTACGCCCAAAAGGAAAAGGGTGGAGGTGCATTAGGCGCTGTGGGGTCTCACGCTTTTGATTACATTAATTGGTTGTTTGGTTCGGTGCGTCGGTTGTGCGCCCAAATGAGTACGGCAATTCCAGAACGCCCTGATCCCAGTCAAGGGGGAAAACTCCAAACCGTGGACGCCGATGATACCTGTCTGCTGATGCTGGAATTAGCTGATGGTACACCTTGCCAACTTTGCATCAGTTCCGTTACTTATAATGGGCGGGGGCATTTTGTCGAAGTCTATGGCGATCGCGGAACGTTGGTTTTGGGCAGTTCCAACCAAAACGATTATGTCCATGGATTTCAGCTTTGGGCAGCCCCGGCTGGAGAATCGCTGTCAGAAGTAGATATTCCCAAACGACTAGCATTTCCCCAAGTTTACCCGGATGGACGTTTAGCACCCTTTATTCGGGTTGTGGATCAGTGGGTACAAAGTATTGATGCGGATAAACATCAAAGTCCTTCGCTAGCGGAAGGAGTCTATTCCCAATTATTAATGGATTTAACCCATCAATCGCATCAAGAGAACAGTTGGGTAGATGTACCTAGTTTATCCAGTTTTTTAGCTTAGGGGTTGCTGAATCAGTATTGGGGTGAGGGGAAAGAATAGGGAACAGTGTTCTCATAACTTTAACCCCTAAATGAGGAGGATAAATTGACTTCTTTCCGACTTTTCCCATCTTCCTCATCTTCATTCAGCCAGCTCTTGTTAAAAGTAAGAGTTATAATGGACGAGTGTTCGGTAGCGATTGTTACATTTCTTAGGTTTTATAGTCACAAAATAAAATGATTAATGCTTTTACTTGGGCATCAAATTTACCCAATTAATTTAATAGCTTGAGAGAATAATTGAGGCGTTTTAATTTTTAATTTAATTGATCAAAAGAATAATTAGTTGTAATAATTTATTTAAAGTATGAGTAAAAATAACGGTAAAATCCTGTGAATCTTTCATAAAGAGAAGGGATTACAAGCTCTTATAGCCACATCCCTACTAGGGGGATGTTCATGAAGTTTTTATAGAATAAGGGATTTATGGCTATCCTCCCTAGAGGGAGTTTATGGCAGGAGACTTGAGGACTTCGGAACCTAAGCCTCACTTAATGAGTCTAGAAATGTTAAGGTAAGGATGAAATGCCTTGATTTCCGTGCCTGTTGAGGTTGAAGAAAAATTCACCTATGTCACAGCCTACTATGAATACGTGTTCCCAAATTCAATGCCCTTTTTGCGATGCCAACTCTTCTGATAGCGGATGTATGCGATATAGTCATCCTACTCAATGTCACTTAACCTCGATGTTTGAGTTTGACTCGGATGATAAGTGGTTATTTAAGTCAGCCGAAAGTGAATTCCAGGAGATTCAAACTCTCAATAATCGTTTTATTAACAAAGATAAAGCGAGTCGAAAAAAACTTCAGCAACTCAAGAAGAAATCACCGAGAAGCCTGGAGTTACCCATTCCTCAAGCAATACCTCATCCTAGAACAGAAACACAGTTACAACTAGGAGGGTAAATAATTGTTCATTGTTAATGGTTCATGGGTTGCTGTTTGGAGATGTTTTAGTCTCTCTACAGCTTAACCTGAGTCTGGCTGGCAGCAAAAATAATACGGTTTTTATCCTCACGTCATGTAGGGGAAAGTGGTGTCTTATTCTAGAACAATTCCAAATCATTTATGGAATCCAATGCTAGTTTCTCATCACATAAAAAAACACCTGTTTCCTGTTCCCTATTCCCTTTGTCTACTATCGTGAGTTCCACATCGCAAATGAAAACGCTATATATACTTTAAGCAGGAACACCGTTTTTTTGTGTTCCTGCTTTCCCTACTAACATAGTTAGTAGGCTTATTGATGGATTAGGCGATTGAGTTAACGCCTGAACAATATTGACAGAATTAGTACAGTTCTTCTTCTTGGTGAGTGGTGATGGTGCAGTCAGATTTAGGATAAGCTACACAGGTCAAAATATATCCAGCTTCAATCTGATCATCATCTAAGAAAGACTGGTCAGACTGATCAATTTCACCACTGACGAGTTTACCAGCGCAGGTCGAACAAGCACCAGCACGGCAAGAATAGGGCAAATCAATACCCTGCTCTTCCGCCACATCGAGAATGTACTCGTCATCAGGTACTTCAATAGTTGTATCCAAGCCTTCAGCTTCGCTCTTTAAGGTGACTTTGTAACTTGCCATTTGTGTTCCTCTCTATTAATCTGAAGCAGCAGAATCAATTGTGCTGTAGTATACTGACCCAACGAGCCTAAGCTGATGGGGGCAACTTTTTCTGCTTCACTTCTGATACTACGAAAAAAAGTTAAAAAGTTTAAACAGGATTAGGAATGAAAGTGTTAATTGAATATTAAATCAGTTATTCTTATATGTACATCAAGCCGTTAGTGTCCAGATATGTGCGGCATGAATATCCCAGTCAATGACATTGTTAATAAGGGTTTGCCCGGTTTGTGATTAGAGCTATTGACGGATTAAACCCCTGATTAATCAGCATTAGTTATATTTATGATTAAGTTCGATGATTTGTACTTAGACATGAACCACCCCGCCGACTGTGAGGGCGGGGAAGCCTAAGTAAGCTGAATCAGCCACTGTGGGAAGATGTCACTCCACCCAATTCTTGGCGCGTTCAACGGCTTTCTGCCAATCGATAAAATTATCCTGGGCAGCTTTTGTGCCATCTCCCGGTTCAAATGTCCGTTCGATGGCGGTTTGGGTAACGAGCTTATGGTAATCATCCCAGAACCCAACGGCTAACCCTGCACCAAATGCCGCACCTTGCGCTGTCGCATCAAGAACGGCGGGGCGTTCGACGGGAATGTTAAGGACATCGGCTTGAAACTGCATTAAGAAGTCATTCTGAGACGCACCACCGTCTACTTTCAGGAGTTCGATGGGGGTGTCGCCATCTTTGTTCATGGCATCAACGACTTCTCGGACTTGATAGGCGATCGATTCCAATACCGCCCGTACCATGTGTTCCCGCTTGACACCGCCTGTAATACCGAGGAATGCACCTCTGGCACTCATATCCCAGTGGGGGGCACCCAAACCACTGAGAGCGGGAACAAAATAGATCCCATTGGTATCCTCGACTTGACGGGCTAGGGGTTCAGTTTCGGCAGCCGACTCAATCAGTTGTAAACCATCTCGCAGCCACTGAATACAAGCCCCGGTGGTGAACATCGCCCCTTCTAGGGCAAAAGCCACATCAGTGCCACTGCCATTTGCTGCATTTGTCCAGGCGACGGTGGAAAGGAGTCGATTGCCCGATCGCGTCAGTTCTTTGCCCGTATAGGAAATTAAGAAGCAGCCTGTACCGTAAGTACATTTGAGCATACCCGGGCGATCGCAACCGTGGGCAAACAGTGCCGCTTGTTGGTCACCGAAAATCGCCATAATCGGAATTTCTTCCCCTAGCAAACTGGATTCCGTTTTGCCAAACAGTCCCATACTGGGTTGAATTTGGGGCAAAATCTGAGCCGGAATGCCAAATAAATCCAGAAGGCTGTGATCCCAATCTTGATTGGCGAGATTCATCAGCATGGTGCGGCTGGCATTACTGTGATCGGTAACGTGGACTTTGCCCCCGGTGAGATTCCAGAGAATCCAGGTATCAATGGTGCCTGCTAAAACATTATCGAAATTCGTATCCGGTTTTTCCTGGCGCACCCAATTCAGCAGCCATTCTAACTTCGTGGCTGAGAAATAAGCATCCAGGACTAATCCTGTACGTTCTTGAATATCTGCATCATGTCCCTGTTGGCTTAACTCCCGACATCGGTCAGCTGTGCGTCGATCCTGCCAAACGATCGCATTATGCAACGGTTCACCAGTGGTCTTATCCCAGAGTAAACAGGTTTCACGCTGTACGGTTAAACCAATCGCCGCAATTTCCGAAGCCGAAACCCCCTTATCCTTTAAGACTTGCTGCATACAGTCACGAGTATCCCGCCAAATTTCCTGGGGATCATGTTCCAACCAACCGGGTTGGGGGTAGTGTTGGGTGAATTCCTGATAAACTTGTCCCGCGATCGCACCCTGTTTGTCAAATAGAATGGCTCGGTTCCCCGTGGTACCGAGGTCAAGGGCTAGGACGTATTTCGCGTTAGTCGTCATCGCAATCTTATAAATTTACAGCTAAACCCCAAATAGGGTTGAGTACAGATTTACCAGGTTATGCGATCGCTCGGCTACTCTCTGTAGTCTTTCTTTGCGTTGACAGCAAATGTCTTATGTCATTCGTCTTATGTCATTCGTCTTATGTCCTTTGTAAATTCTCTTCCCCATCTCCCTCATCTTCCCCATCTCCCTCATCTTCCCCAGCTACCCCTGCTACCCCTGCTCCCAGACGTAGCATGCTACGTCTCTACATTGCCCCCTGCTCTTAATTCCGGAGAATCCCTAACCCTGCTTCCCGTTCAATATAATCGGCAAGGTTAATAAAATCATCGCGGGGATAACAAATTCCGCCCACCAGTTTAAACGCTAACTCACTGCGAGCTTCGTCGGGATTTTCGAGTAAATGAATTCCCCAATAATACAATTGATCACTAGAGCGAATACAAGCGTATTTGGGATCAATGCAGTGAAACTTATGATCGATGGCTTTGACCTCATTATACGTATTCAGAAACGTATCTCTGAGCAACCGCAATCGCCGTTTAGAGCCGGGATACTTAAAATTATTGACTAGCACAAATAGGTGAGCTTGTTGATTAAGTTCTCGGATTCCTCTTACCGTATCCTTAATCACTTGACCATGTTTGTTCAGTCCCAAGGGATTTAAGGTGGTGGGAATAATGCAATAGTCAAATTGACTCACCAGCTCTTTGGGATTACGTTCTAAGGCAGGGGAACAATCACAAACGACCACTTTACAATCCCGTGCAGCATCTTCGTGCCACTCACGCCAATCATAGACCGCGATATAGGTACTCGCGCCAACACCTCTAGGTCGGGGAACATCCACCCCATCGCCTAGTAGCTTTTGCAGGTTTTGTTCTGGGTCTAAATCGACGAGCGCCACATTAAATCCCTCTAGGGCAAATGCACCCGCTAAATGAGCAGATACGGTGGTTTTGCCGACGCCACCTTTACAGGTAAAAACGCCAACATAAATTTTACCCGGTTTCGGGGGTTCTGGCGGCGGTAATTCATCCTCATTCACCCAGAGAATTTGGGTGTCTGCTGCAATTCCACATTGGATTTTAGCGTCTGACCCCCAAGAGCGAATTAAAGCATTGGCGGGCGCACCATAGCCTTTAGTCGTGATAAAAAAACCACAGTTAAAGTCTTGACCCGCTTTCGATTCTAAAAAGCCTAAGAATCGGAGTATTTGGGGTTTTTGGACATTACTGATCAACCATTTCAGATGAACCGCACCCGTTTGACCCTCTTTGCTAACCACTAAATCATACTCTGGCGGCTTGGGGTCGGGAGTGGTAACAGTCCACCCCTCGTTCTGAAAAATCGTTGCCACATGTTGCTCAAACTGAGCAAAGTCTCTCATATAAGGCGGCTTTCGAGATGATGACATAACTACGATTAAGTAATAAGTAATAAGTAATAAGTCAAAACGGGGATGGCAGAGCAAATAAAGTGTTGTTTTTACTTACACACATCTTGTCCGATACGTCAACCCTTATTTTTGACCGACTCTCTGGACTATTGTAACTTTTATCACCAATTGCCCCACGTTTCTGCTGATTGATCATTGAGCCTGATGTTACTCAACCCACTCTCATCTCCCAGACGTGCCATGGCACGTTTCTACAACCCCATCTCTCTTTAAAGTTTAAGCCCATAGAGGGATGCATTTGTGCTAAACACCTGTAAAGTGAACTTAATTTAACTCGCCAGAGGGATGTGCGTCAATTAATTCTTCTGTAACTTGGAAAGTGAAATACATACATATTGATGCTTTTCGAGGACTTATATATGAATCCGACAAATCCTTCAGATAGCCAAGCCAAGACAAAAGAGCAAATTCAATCCGAAACCTACGACAGAAATATTGTTCCGGCGGAAACAGCCGCCCGTCATGAACGGGAAGGAGATAACTATAAGACGAAGGTTACGGAAGATCAGCAAACGAATCCTGATAGTATCAACACCACTGAGGGATATACCGTAGACAACGAAGGCTTGGTAAATAACTTTGCCGTTGAGCCGGAAATGTATGTCAACGAACCGGGTGACTTGCGCCAAAAAGAAGAACAAGAGACGGCTAAACGCCGCCAAGAACTGCAACAACTCGATGAAGAACGCCAAGGCGAGTTGACGATGGAAAAAGATGAGCGTGGTCGAGGACCCGGCGCTGTCTAGGATAGATAGGCAAAATAGACAAATTAAGTACAGACGTAGCCTTCTACGTCTGTGTTTTTAGGTTTGAATTATAGCTGTCGTCATAAAGTTTAGGAGAGATTTAAAGGCTGAAACAACTACGTACCAGCAATAAACTTTTGCTCCCCTGTTCCCCCACACCTCTACATCAATAAGGTCCAAACATCTCGTTAGCTGGCACGTCTGGATTGTCGCTGTAGAAAAACTCACGAATGAGTTGCAGGACTTCCTCTTTGCTTAAAAAACCATCCTGATTGGTATCTAATTTAGGAAATACTCGTGGAGCATAAACAGGCGACACATTGTAAACACTTAAAATCCCTGCCCACTCTGCTTGGCTAATTTTTCCATCTTCATCTTTGTCAAACACCTCGAAAACTAATTCCATAAAAAAATGGATGTTGTGCAGGTATTTCTCTTCATCATTTAAAATAATAGAATAATAGGATAACCATTCTTCTAAGCTAACTTTTTTATTGTGGGTTATATCTGCATCTCGTTTCAATTCTTCCCAGTTGCGATTACAGTTATTTAGTAAAATTTGATACCTAGGGGAGCGCGAACCCCAGTGTCTTAATGCGGCTAACTTTTTTATAATATTTTCAAAATCTTGATAAGCTAAAGCCCCATCAAACTTGGCATCGTGCATACTGAAAAATTTAGTCAGTTTGCGCGTTTGTAGTTTAGTCAGCATAAGTTTCCTCTCTGAGAGTAGAGACATTACAGGCAACGTCTCTACAATATCATTTCTCTAGGTCACAGAGACTTATGGGTAGTTGGAAGAGCTAATAATCGATGCTACCTTGAGCAACAACGTCAAAAGTTCCTGAATTTAGATCCTGGGTCACCGTAAAGTCGGCGCTACCTTGCGCTTGCTCGAAACGTCCCGTCCCACCGATAAACAGAAATGTCCCCGTGGCGATCCCCGTTGTGGTGTCTAATTCACTATCCTTGATTTCAGCCTGGAGTTCATCACCATTCGCTCCTATGAACTTGGAATCTCCACTAGTTAGGATGATATCAGGGTTACTATGAGTCGGTGTGAAGGTCAAGTTTCCAGTTTGAGTCCATTTTCCTAAGTAGGTCGCTGTACCCGAAGCATTAAGCTCACCACTGGTCAATAGCAGCTTGTACGTTTAGGGTGGGTTGCAAATCACTGGTCATTCGATTTTTGGGATAACGACAAATAAATTAAAATAAGGTGGCTGTTTAAACCACCTCATCCTACCACAACGGGTAATATTAAACCCAATTCAATTCAGCTTAAGCTAAAACAAAGTCCACGTCTTCAGCGCCAGAGGTTTCACTTTGTCCTGATGTAACTTGTTCTCCATTTACATCAACACAGAATGGTGTATCTTCCAGGTTAACATTATAATCTGTTGTGTCTGCTGTATACCCCACACTAGCAATCATTTTCCGCCCTTCATCGGTGTAAGCAAACGCCAACATTTGATTTTTATCTTTCTGATTGTCGTAAGCCCAAATCACCATATATTGTTGTCCCTGATATTCAAAAACCTTAGGCGGACGAGTGGGCGTATAACGACCTTCATCACCAAAGCTAGCATCGAGGAAACCTTGTACCGAATCCGTGGCGACTGTCGCATAAGCAACTTCTTCTTCAGATGCAGGTTCTGCTTCTTCTTGACTTTCATCAACCACTTCTTCTTGGTCTCGGTTGCGTAAATAATCAACCGCCATTTTCGTCCCAATACCACCAACCGCAGCCACACCCGTACCGATGAGAATATTGCGAAGCAGATTTTTCTTATTCATGATTTCTCCTGAACGTTTTACCTAATTTACGTCACGTCAATATTATCATTAACAGTACCAGGTAATAATGTCAGGAAAATTTTGGATTTTTAGCGTAAGAAAGAATTACCCTTTTATTCTCTGCCTTCTCTCCTCTAAGTAGTCGGACAAAATAGTTCAAGGAAAAAGGGTTAAACCCTTTGACACCCTTGCACCGCTATCAGGGAAAATGTACTATGGCTCCCCTAGCTCCCCCAGCTCCCCCAGCTCCCCCAGCTTCCTACCTCCACCACCAGACTCCCTGAAGCAACCCCTACTTACCCTCTACCCCCTGCCTTGGAGCCTTGGAGCCTTCTCCGTTCTCCCTATTCCAACAGGGAGTAGTTAACCCAGATTGAGTTGTGTTAATCAGAGTCAGATGAAATATATCGACTAATCAAGTTAACTGTGTAGTTGAGACTAAGGAGGAGAAGGAGTAGAATTGCTATTTTTATCGGCAACGGAGCAAAAAACAAGCAAAATATTAGGCAGATTAAGGCAGTGAGTATAGCAGCCACTCGTTCTATTTCTTCAGTAACTTTAATGCTGAGGTAGAAGGCTATTAAGGCAATCAGTAAAGTTATTGACCAAAGTATCAGCGTCATAAAACTACGGAAGGAATAAATCAAGTATCTGCTTCATTAAACTCAGATGTAGCATGATGGCAATTGTTACAGGTTCAGAGATTCCTGTATAGGAGCCTTTTCGGACGATGCATCTCTTTACCTTAACATCTTTACCTTAACATTTAAACCACCGCTTACAGGAATTAAACGCCACTCAATAATCGTAACATTGGCTACAAAAAAACATTATTTTTACAGATTTAACCTGCCACCTATTGACACAACGCTTGATTTGCTAATCAACAGCGTAACCGCCTAACTGGGGTGATTGAATGAATGCGCTAGGTCATCATAGTCATCCATCCCATTACCTTTTTCCCTCTGCGGAAAAGTACAGAGTCCGCTAATCCTAAGTAATGGGCGACGAGTAGTAGTAAAAAAGATTGACCCATAACCTGATCAAGAAGGTTAGGGCAATTTTCAAAGTCTAAGCATAATACTGTGGAACGGTTCCAGAGTTCTCGAAATAATTTACAATTTTTAGGTAGAAATGATATAAGAGAACGAAATCGGCTGAGTGCCGCCTTCTCTAAGTCTGCGCTGGTGTAATTGGCTGGGGAGTGTTGATCTGCCATTCTTATCCTCCTAGTAGCCTAATAGCTCTCCCATCTCCAAGATAATAGAGTGAAGCCTCTGCCTCCAAAACTCTGTAACGAAAACTTTACTATTGGTAGATTTTTTCTTGGCAAGGGTTTTCCTCAAACTCCTACATAAGACATAAGGCAAAGGACAAATGATGATCCTAACCGTTCACGTTAAACGGTGCTGACTAATTAACCTGACTGCCATGACTCCGAGGATCATCTGGAGACGTCTTTGACGATGACACAGGCGCTTTAAATGTAGAGACTTGTCCATCGCCTTGAGTATAGGGTAAAGGTAGGTCAGCGACCAAGGCTTCTATGTTCGCCTCTAAAACTGGGCGAGGTTGTTCCCCAATCGTTTGGGCAATGGCTTCGCCTTGGGCGTCTAAAAACACAAAATGGGGGATACCATCGACTCGATAGTTGAGAATTTCGGGTAACCACTTGCTGTTATCCACATTCAGCATCACAAAATTAACCGAGTCGGTGTACTGTTGTTTCAATTCCCCCAAGTCTTGCGCCATGGCTTGACAAGTAGTACACCAGTTAGCATAGAACTCCATTAAGGTTGGCTTGCCATTACTCATGGCAACTTCTAGGGGCGTGGATTCCTCAGCTTGGGCATCGAGAGAAGCCGAACCCGTCTGTGTTTGTAATCCTAAGAATAGAGCAACGCCGAGAATGATGGCGACTAGGGCAATTATAAAATTTCTCAGCCGAGAGCTGAGACTTGCTTTAGGTGTCTGGGGAGATGGAGAGCCGGAGTCTGGGGAATTCGCGGTCATGTTTAACGCAATTTAAGTTACAACTTGTCAAGTTTCATCAAAACGATGCTGTCCATAGACTAACAAGACCATGAAAAAACGGCTAACCCTCACCTTTCCAAAACGCACAGTCCAAATGCCAGTAACATACCGACTGGCAAAGGATTTCAATGTCGCCGCCAATATTATCCGCGCTCAAGTTGCCCCCAATCAAATTGGCAAACTTGTGGTGGAACTCTCAGGAGATATCGATCAGCTTGATGCTGCCATTGAGTGGATGCGATCGCACGATGTCAATGTATCCCTGATTGACCGGGAAATCTTGATTGACGAAACAAGTTGTGTCGATTGTGGATTGTGTACGGGTGTGTGTCCCACCCAAGCCTTAACCCTCAATCCCGATGACTTTCGACTCAACTTTACGCGATCGCGTTGTATTGTCTGTGAGCAGTGTATCCCCACTTGTCCGGTTCAGGCTATTTCTACGAATCTTTAATTAGTCATTCGTCATACTCGCTCCCTTGAGAAGCAAGCTACGTCATTCGTCATTTGTCATTTGTCATTGGACAATTAACGATTGTTATTTAATAAGGGTCGTACAATCAGAAAACCTGCACCAAAGGCACTGAGTACAATCAACACGATGGCTAAGACTAAAAACCAACCATTGACCTCTCTGTGACTCTCAGAGGCGGATGTACGCCGGGAACGAGAGTCTTCCTGTTCAATGACGAAACTTTCTCTGTAAGGCGAGGAAAGGGGGTCTAACCGGGGATGAGGAAGGGGAACCTCAACCCCTACCCTAGAGGGAGCTGATTTAGGTGATTTAGGTGATTTAGGGATTGACGGCATGGGATGGGATTCTGAGGGAATCGATTGGCGTCGAGGCATTTCTACCCCGGTGACGGGTGTCAATGAATCCACTACCTGCTGGAGATGTTGGCTCGATTGCAGCACTTTTTCCACTTCTTGGCGCAGTTTTTGGTTTTGTTTGACCAACTGCTTATTTTGACCATTGAGGGAATCCAACATCGCTTGGGCTGCTTGTAACTCAGCCGCCAGTTCCCGGTATACAGAGATTGGCACGGAAGGGCAATAATTATTAACAGGGGTTGACGGGGTATAACGGTCGGTTGGCGGATTTTGCATAGAAGGATTAATTGGGGAATTAGAATACATCTTAATTCGCGACTGGATAGTTTGTTTATGGGATTAGCAGGGGCAAGATCGATAACGATCTAGGTAGAGTTATAGCAAAAGGCAGAAGGTAGAAGGGAAAAGATTGACTGATCAAGGTTTCAGCACAAAGTACAAAGTCCCCTCGACCACCACCAACAAAATGTCCTCTCTTAAAGTGTCTATGACAAGTAGACTTACAGTTTGTCCAGACTGGGGAAGCATCTGGAAGTGTGTATCAGTTGGGGGCTTCGTTAGTCTATTCAACTCTTACGTCACCAGTCCTGTCCCTGGCAATCCCCACGCTCCACGTTAGTAGCGTGGGGTTGTTGAAAACTGTGGCATTAATTATACGACGCCTATCTTACACTATTCGCCTCTTTAGGAAAGAAGCCTATGCTGTTTAACATTAACTTCATGGTTTTGCCATTTCCGGTCATCAAGAGGGCAATAATGGGAAAAAATGCCCCACAGGTCCATATCCTTGACCAATATCGAGGGCGTATTGGAGTGCTGTTGTCACATACTCCTTTGCCTTCTGCACGGCGGTGAGTGGGTTTTTGCCCATCGCCAAATTCGCCGCGATCGCACTACTGAGTGTACAGCCTGTGCCGTGATTATTCTTGGTTTCGATCAACGTCGTTTTCAGGGTGTAGAACTGAGAACCATCAAACCAGATATCGACCCCACATAAATCACCCTTCATCGCACCGCCCTTAACTAAAACAGTGTTTGCTCCCAGTTGATAAATGCGTTGAGCAGCCGATCGCATATCATCAAGGGTATGAATCTCTAAACCACTGAGTAATTGAGCTTCATAACGATTGGGTGTCACTATCGTTGCCAGAGGAATCAAACCTTCTCGCAAAGACGTTACCGCCTGATCATCAATCAGTTGGTCTCCTGTGCGGGATACCATCACCGGATCAACCACCAGGGGGTCAAGCTGGAAACTCTTAACCTGAGACACCACAGCATTAATAATCTCGGCGTTGAGTAACATACCCGTTTTGGTCGCCTGAGTCCCCATATCGCGCACCACTGCCTCAATTTGAGCAACAACGGCGGCGACTGGCAAAGCATCAACGCGGTTGACCCCTTGAGTATTCTGGGCGGTGACACAAGTCAGGACACTCGCACCATGAACCCGGTGGAAGGCATAGGTTTTCAAATCTGCCTGTATTCCTGCCCCACCGCCGCTATCTGATCCGGCTATTGTCAGCGCTACTGGTACTCGCATCAGTTTCGTCAGTTAACAATTAACAGTTAACAACAAGCATTTTGAGTTAACTCCTCATCTCCCTCAGCTCCCAGACGTAGCATGCTACGTCTCTACATGGCTCCCCCGGCTTCCCCGGCTTCCCCAGCTCCCCCGGCTCTTTTCTCCTACTAGCTTCTGGGAAAACGACGCCGTTGCAAAAATTCGGGAATATCTAACCCCGGTCGGGTTTTCGGTTCTGGTGCAGGGTTTGGCGGATTAGGTCTCGGTGTGATCGGTCGTGTATAACGGGGAACTTCATTTACAGGTGGGGGCGGTGGCGCTTCACCACTAAATCCCGTGGCAATCACCGTAATTCTAATTTCACCTTGAAGCCTGTCATCAATCACAGCACCAAAAATAATATTAGCGTTGGGATCAACCACCTCGTAAATTGTTTCCGCCGCCGCATTAACTTCGTGTAGCGTCAGATCACCACCCCCGGTAATATTAAAAACTACCCCTCTAGCGCCTTCCACCGACGACTCCAGCAGGGGCGAGGAAATCGCCGCCACCGCCGCTTCTCTAGCACGGGATTTACCGGAACCTACACCAATTCCCATTAACGCTGAACCCGCGTCTGCCATAACAGCTCGCACATCAGCAAAATCGACATTCACTAACCCTGGAACGGTGATAATATCTGAAATCCCTTGTACACCTTGACGCAGGATATCATCGGCAACTCTAAACGCATCTTGAACCGGTGTTTGTTCAGAAATCACCGACAACAGCTTATTATTGGGAATCACGATTAGAGTATCGACGCGACTTTGCAGTGCGGCAATCCCTTCCTCCGCTTGAGACGTGCGGCGGCGTCCTTCAAAGGTAAACGGACGAGTGACTACGCCCACCGTTAACGCGCCCATTTCTTTGGCGATTTCTGCCACAATCGGTGCTGCACCCGTTCCTGTACCGCCGCCCATCCCGGCTGTAATGAAAACCAAATCGGACTCGGCTAAGGCTTGGGCAATTTCATCGCGAGATTCTTCTGCTGCTTTTTGACCAATGGCGGGATTTCCCCCCGCACCGAGTCCCCGTGTCAACTTTTGACCCACCTGTAAGCGTTTGGCGGCGGAGTTTTGGGAAAGGGCTTGAGAATCGGTATTAATTGACCAAAACTCGATCCCAGCCACTTCACTGGCAATCATCCGGTTGACAGCGTTGCCGCCTCCACCACCAACACCAACAACTTTAATTCTGGCAACACTACCTGGCAAAATGTTGTCGCTCCTCGCGTCTTCCCTGGGAATCCCTTTGGAATCATAATCATGGGGTTGACTAAACTGCAACCCAGAGTTGCTGAAGGGATGGGTATTCTCCGCTCCAACTGAAAGATCGGTATTCAGCGTTATCGGAGAGCTTTGATGGACAAGCCCTAGTTTACTATTAAGCGTCATTGGAATAGGTCAGGGTTGATAATCAACTTTATCAGTTATATGTAACAATCTGAGTCAACTATAGGGTAAGTCGATTGAAAAACCAACGAACACCCCGGTTTGTTGTAAATACTCTTGAAGGGTAGTCTCCTCAAGATTTACTCAAATGGGCATAGCTGAATTTTCTTTTATAGCACTCTTACCGCCATGGTTAGTCATGATCCGGTTTAGGGGTTTCACTTGCCGTCTTCATCTGAATCACGGGACGGTCTGGGTTTTTGAGATCAATATAGGCGATTTGACTAGGTTGAAGCTGAGTGGGTAATTGTCTCATGCGATCCAAAACTGCCAGTTGTTCCGCCAATTGGGAACTATCCGATCCTAGATGCACATTTCCTAATTCGGTTTTCAAGATTAAATTGGCTGGGTTGCGCCAATCAATCTCCAGGATTTTGACGGGAGAGTGATGGACAACCGGATACACTTGCGACCAGTATGGACGATAGTGTTCATTCTGACCCCGCACTTGCAGCGTGGGTAACTCGACATTGGCTTTGAGAGAACGATAGCTACTCTGGGGCATCCAGACGCCTCGTTCATCCAAAAAGCCCGGTTCTGAGGTTGTCTGAGTTTGCCCCTGGGCGATCGCAACAGGTTGGCGTTCTTGGACTTGAATGATCAACCCCGGAGGCATAAGTTGACGGGTGACTGTGGCTTCAGCAATGGGTGCAGCATCTTCGAGAGACTCTGCGATCGCTTGGGGTTCCACTCGCCAGAGTGATTGAGGATAGGATAAGGGGAGCAGCGATCGAATCGCCTGAGTTGAGAGAAACTGATTGCCCTCAATGTCAATTTGTTCCGGTTGGCGAATTACCCAATCGGGTAAGGTAATCGCCCAAATCAAACCGCTAGCCATACCGCCTACCATAAGCGATCGCCACAGCGCCTGAAAAAATTTAACTCGGCGGGCACGTTTTAGCTGTTGTCGCCGATTACTGATTTGGGCTTGGGAAACTGATGCAATGTTATTCGTCATTCGTCATTTGTCATTTGTCATTCGTCATACTCGCTCCCTTGAGAAGCTACGTACAGTCGGGGCGGGCGCGAGTTACATCTGGGTGTAACCGAAAAGATAGTAGTGAAACCCGCCCCTACATAATCTCCCTTATCTCCCCCATCTTCCCCATCTCCCTCATCTTCCTCACCTTCCCCATCTTCCTCACCTTCCCCATCTTCCTCACCTTCCCCATCTTCCTCACCTTCCCCATCTCCCTTATCTCACTCATCCTCTACTCTACCTGAGGGATCAAATCCAAGCCATTCAACCCTAAAGGGGGTATTACCCCTACGTATAAGGGTTCGGTCAATGATTTACGCTCTACTTGAATCAGGTGACTCAAGAGTCTTGCTTTATGAAACTGCATCTACCTACTTTTTTCAAAGCTTGTAACCCAGCTAGAACTCTAGTGATGGGCAATCCAGAGGATCGTCAGTACTATATTAATTTTTCGTCTGTGCGGGGCGGCAAAATTATCGAAGCCTTAGGACGCACGATCGCACGACTTTCGCCGGATGAACCTACCTGTCAGCTTTTTACGGGACATATTGGCTGTGGTAAGTCTACAGAATTGTTTCGCTTGAAGGCTCAGTTAGAGGCGGAACAATTTCATGTTGTCTATTTTGAGTCATCTCAAGACTTGGACATGGCAGATGTTGATATTAGCGATATTTTACTCAGTATCGCTCGGTCGGTGAGTGAAAATCTCGAAGCGATCGGGATTCGTCTCCAACCCCGGTACTTTAACAAACTCTTCAACGAGATTAATGATTTTTTACAGACGCCTATCGATGTGGATGTAGCGGCTGAACTGTCCGTCGGTATTGCCAAAGTCACTGCCAAAACCAAAGATAGTCCTCAATTGCGCGAACAGCTCAGACAACACCTAGAGCCTCGTACTCAAGGAATTCTGCAGGCGATTAATACTGAAATCATTGAACCGGCGATTAAAAAGCTCAAACAACGAGGTAAACAAGGGTTAGTTGTCATTATCGACAATTTGGATCGAGTTGATCCCCGACCGGTTCATGCGGGGCGATCGCAGCCTGAGTACCTGTTTATCGATCGCGGCTCTCAATTGCGACGTTTACGCTGTCATCTGGTTTATACTGTCCCCTTAGCGCTGATGTTCTCTAACGAGTACGAAACCCTGAAGAATCGCTTGGGCGGGGGTGTGGCTCCCAAAGTATTGCCTATGGTACCGATCTGGTATCGAGATGGTCGTGAATTTTCTCAAGGAATGGCATTACTCCGACAACTGGTTTTAGCCCGTGCGTTTCCCAAAGTTCCTCCAGAAGAGCGCTTAAATTTAATCCCAGAGGTTTTTGACAGTCCCGAAACCCTGGATCGCATCTGTCGGATTAGTGGGGGTCACATTCGCAACTTGTTGGGACTGCTATATAATTGCCTGCAACAAGAAGATCCACCCTTTTCTCGCGAATGCTTAGAGAGTGTGATTAAGGGATACCGAGACGATCTGGCGTTAGCGGTTGAGGATGCAGAATGGCAGTTACTCTTTCAGGTGGTTCAGCAGCAGTCCATTCGCGGCGAAAAAGAATATCAAACTCTGTTACGCAGTATGTTTGTCTATGAATACCGCGATGACTTGGGTCGTTGGTTTGGAGTAAACCCAGCTTTAGCCGAGACTGCTCGGTTTAAATCGGTTGCTGATGTGAGTGCTTGATGGGGAGCTGGGGAAGCTGGGGGAGCCGGGGGAGCTGGGGGAGCTGGGGAAGCTGGGGGAGCTGGGGGAGCCGGGGGAGCTGGGGGAGCTGGGGAAGATGGGAGACAAAATTTCTATAGCCCATTACCCTATTGCCTATTGCCTGACAAATGACGAAGGACAAATCAGTGATCTGGGTCACATTTACTATAAAATTTTGTCACGATTTTTATCAGTTGATCTCACTGCTTAATTCTATTGAAACTTGTTAAATTGTCTGGGTCTAAGTTGTGATTTTAGAAGTGGGTTGAATTTCTTAGTAAATAGCTTTTATCTTATCAAAGATACGCTTTAATAAAAGATCTGTCATCAAAAAAGCAGATCCATCCGCCGAAGCCAATAGAGGTCTTATTGGTTGGTTTTCTGTTTTTTAGCCTTTGTATTTAAAGTCCCTTATTAACACTAGCTTACTCGACGATAGCCACCTAGGAGTAGTCAGATTTTGATAGGAATGAAGGAGAAAAAGAGAGAGAGAGCCGAAGAAATAGTCTTAGCCAATGAGCGTTCACTATCTACCCTCGCGCGGGCAATCACCCTGTCGGAAGGACAATTTGCCCTGATTTTAGTCCGCTGCAACTATGAGTGCTGCAAACAACCGATGTGGCAGCAACTCCAAGGGCTGACAGGAATTGCCTTGAAACAGTTGGTGCTGCAAGAATCCAGTCAAACCTTATATACCGTTATCCTAGACGCGATCGCGAAAGAGGATGTATCTGCCTTGCTCGTATTTGGTCTAGAATCCGTCACGGCAATTGATCCAGTCTTAATCTCTACCAATCAGGTACGCGACGAATTTCCGAAAAGTTTTAGCTTTCCTATCGTTTTATGGGTCACTGATGAACTACTCCACAAATTAGCCCGATTTGCTCCTGATTTTAAGAGTTGGGCGGCAACGTCGATTAAATTTGAACTGGCAACCGTCGAGTTGTTGGACTTATGGCAACACACAACTGAGGAACTGTTTACCACGCTTTTAGAGAAAAGTGTCGGTGAATTTTTGTCCAACGAAGCGCTCAAGCTGTCGCCGGGATGTCAGCGTCGTCAAGAACTCGAATCCGCATTACGGGATTTGCAGGGGCGTGGTGTGAGTCTAGAACCTGCCCACTATGCGACATGGCAGTTTATTTTAGCCAGAGATGCCTTTAAACATGACTTGATTGAGGTGGCTCTGGAACAGTATCAACGGAGTCTAGATGTTTGGCAACAGATTACCTGTGCTGTCTCCGATGGCACTGATCAGCAATTATTAGAACGGATTGGCATCTTACAGTGCCATCTGGGTTGGTGTTATTGTCGTCAAGCTCAATTACACCCAAGTCACAAGTATAGAAGTTGGGAGAAAGCTAGAGAATTTTGGCAAGCAGGGATTGACGCCTTTACGACGGCGGGACGCTTGGATTGGGTTGCCCACTTAACCATTCAACTGGGTGAAGTCCTGCAAAACCTGCAAAATTGGGCAGATTTACAAGCGCTGGCACTTCAGTCGTTGGCGCAGTCTCAAACCCAAGACAACGCAGCTCAATTACCCCAAGCTTATGGTTTTTTGGCGGCGGTGGCATTAGAAGAATCCCACTGGGAGGATGCCAAAGTCTTCGCCCAAACAGCGTTAGATATTTTGGATCAGTCCCAATTATGTCAGCCTCAGCATCAGGGATGGTACTTACTGATCCGTGCCAAAGCCCAGCGTCAACTGGGGCAATCGGCAGCAGCGATCGCGGATTTAGAGGCGGCGTTAAGAGTAGAGGGGTTACTCCCAAACGCGCCTCATCAGTCTCCCCAGCTTTATCTGGACATTCTCCAAGAACTGCGATCGCTCTACTTCGATCACCAGAAATACCTACGAGCCTTTGAACTCAAGCAAAAACAGCGCTCCCTCGAACAACAGTATGGCTTTTTTACCTTTCTGGGTGCAGCACCCTTACTCTCTGGGCGACAGGATCACCAATTATCGCCCCTGGAAATAGCAGCGGCTGGGCGATTGCCGGATGTGAATCGACTCTTGGAACGCCTCAGCCGCAATGATCACAAACTAACGGTGATTCATGGCTCATCAGGGGTGGGTAAAAGTTCTTTGATTCACGCTGGATTAGTCCCTGCCTTAGCGAGTCGCACGATTAGCGCGAGAGAGGTGATCCCCGTGGTGCAGAAAGTCTACAGCGATTGGCGAGGAGAGTTTTCTCGACAACTCAGCCATGCCTTAGACTGTACCCCTAATCCCTCATCAGATACGGCGTTAGATCCCCAACCCCTGAACCAACTGGCAACCTGTGTGAATCAATTACAGCAGGCGGCTGATGGCAATATCCTGATCGTGCTAATTTTCGATCAGTTTGAAGAATTTTTTTTCGTCTGTACGGAATTAGAACAGCGACGCCAGTTCTATGAATTTTTGGAACATTGCCTGAATCTGCCCTTTGTCAAAGTGATTTTATCCCTACGGGAAGATTACCTACATTACCTGCTTGAATGCGAACGCTATACCAATTTGAGTGCGATTAACAACAATATTCTGGATCGACAACTTCGTTATCACTTGGGGGATCTGTCCCCAGGGGAAGCGAAAAATGTCATTTCCACTCTGGCTTCAGGTTCTCAGTTTAAGTTAGACGACGCCCTAATTGATGCCCTAGTTAAGGATTTAGCCTCACCTACCGAAAGCGTGCGCCTGATTGAATTACAGGTGGTGGGTATGCAACTGCAAACGGAAAAAATTACCACTCTGGCGCAATACCAAGCCTTAGGCACGAATCCGAAAGCCACTTTAGTTGAACGCTGGCTGTTGAATGCTATTGCTGATTGTGGTTCTGAGAATCAAGAGACAGTTTGGCAAGTCTTATTTTCCCTGACAGATGACCGAGGGACTCGTCCTTTGAAAACTCAAACTGAGTTGGAATCGGGGACAAAAGACTTAGATATGGGACATACACCATCCGTTGTCAAATCGCCATCCTCACTTTCCCTAATTCTGGAGATTTTAGTTGGCTCAGGGTTGTTATTTCGCTTACCTGACGAACCCGAGGATCAATATCAACTGGTTCATGATTACTTAGTTGCCCCCATCCGTCACCATTACAAAAAACGCCGCAAGCAGACACTGGTGACACGGCTGAAGCATAGTCAGATGGAACTGTTACGAGTTCGCAAACAGCGACTCCGGGCGATCGCAGTCGGTACAGCAATGGCAGTGCTGGCGGTGACGGCTGGGGGGTTAGGATGGCGGGCTGAGGTGCAACGCCGACGCGCCGCGACTTTAACGTTTAATGCCCAACTAGCGGCGATTAGTGCCTCCTCAGAAGCCCTATTTGCCTCCGGAAAGGAATTTGATGCGCTGCTGGAAGCGCTCCGAGGCGCGAGACAGCTTAAGCAGGGTGGCGCAGGGGTTAAACCCGATACTCACCTGCAAGTGATTGCTGCTCTTTCCCAAGCCATAGACTCCGTAACCGAGCGAAATCGATTAGAAGGACATAGTGATATTGTCTGGGATGTCAGCTTTTCCCCCGATGGAGAACTGATTGCCTCAGCCAGCCGCGATCGCACGGTAAAATTGTGGCGTCCTGATGGTACATTAGTCACTACTCTGCAAGGGCATCAAGATAGCATTACCAGTGTTTCCTTTAGTCCAGATAGTCAGCTAATTGCATCCAGTAGTTGGGATGGTACAGTTAAGCTGTGGCGTCGGGATGGCACCCTTGTCCGCATGTTGACCGGGCATGAAGGTTATGTTTATAGCGTTAGCTTTAGTCCCGACGGTGAACACCTAGCCTCCACAGGTGCAGATGGTACAGTGCGACTGTGGCGAGTCGATGGCGAGTTAATTCATACCCTTTCAGCCCATAAAAAAGCAGCGCAGTGGGTTAGCTTTAGTCCCAATGGTGAGATGTTAGCGTCAGCCGGAAGCGATCAAACCATCAAACTATGGACAAAAGACGGTCAATTATGGAAAACTCTCACCGGACATCAGGGTAAGGTTAACAGTGTGGCGTTTAGTCCCGATGGTCAATTCATTGCCTCAGCTAGCGATGATCGCACCGTGAAACTGTGGGATACTCAGGGTCAACTCATTAAAACCCTCTCCCAACCGGAACACTGGGTATTGAACGTAACCTTCAGCGCTGACAGTCAGTTAATTGCCGCCGCCAGTGCCGATAATACGGTAAGACTGTGGAATCGTGATGGCAAACTACTGAAAACCTTTAAAGGACACAGCGATAGAGTAACCGCTGTCAGTTTTAGTCCCACAAAACAAGCAAAAGAAACCGCAGACGCATTAGCAACCCCCGTCGTCCTCGCTTCTGCCAGTTATGATAAAACCATCAAAGTTTGGGAACTGCGTCAACAGTCTCAGCTCATTTTACGCGGGCATGACGATGATGTGCGAGATGTGACCTTTTCTGCCAATGGAGAACGAATAGCTACAGCGAGTAACGATAAAACCGTCAAAATTTGGGATCGTTTTGGTCAGCTATTGCACACCTTAACCGGACATACGGAACGAATTTATAGTGTTAGCTTTAGTCCTGACGGGGAACGCCTTGCTTCAGCCAGTCGAGATGGTACGATTCGGCTGTGGAATCAAGAGGGAGAGTTTATTAAGGTATTGAGCAGTCATCAGGATTGGGTGTTGGATGTCAGTTTTAGTCCTGATTCGCAAACCCTTGTCTCCGCCAGTCGAGATAAAACGATTAAACTTTGGACACGAGATGGAGTTTTGATTAAAACCTTAAAAGGACATCAATCTCGCGTCAATGGGGTAACTTTTAGTCCCGATGGTCAGTTATTAGCATCAGCTAGTGATGACCAAACCGTCAAACTATGGAATCGTCAGGGACAATTGGTGAAAACGTTGAAAGGTCATAGTAATTGGGTGTTAGATGTCAGCTTCTCCGCCGACTCCCAGTTATTAGCGTCAGCCAGTTATGACAATACTGTAAAACTCTGGAATCGCCAGGGTGAACTGCAAACAACTCTGAAAGGATCTACTGATAGTGTGGCGCGGGTTGAGTTCAGTCCTAGGGGAAATATTCTGGCAACAACAAGCTGGGATAATCGGGTACAAATCTGGCGACTAGATGACACTTTAGTGAAAACCTGGGAAGCCGAGAAGGGACGAGTCACCAGTGTAAATTGGAGTCAGGATGGTCAGGCATTAGCTGTCGGCACTGAAGATAATACGGCAATTGTTTGGAATTTAGATTTGGAGGAACTGTTAGCAAAAAGTTGCAATTGGCTGCAAGATTATCTCAATCATAATCCCGATGTTAAACAGAGTAACCGTGAGCTTTGCCAACCCATTGCCCGTGAAAAAGGAAACAGCTAATTTCGCGTAGCTAATGTCATAATGTATCGTTAAAAACTGTGCATTTGAGCATAGCTGAAGCATCTGGGGATAACGTCAGAAACGGTATTACTGGCTCACTCAAACAGTCCAGTAATCGAAATTGATGCGCTCCTTAAAAAGGGTAACTTATTCTACCCAGCATCCCCGGTTTTGACCAAGGGCGGATTTTGTGGAAAGGTTATAGCAACCGCCATGGCTGTTAGGACACATAATTTATGTAGAGACGTTGCATGCAACGTCTCTACAATGGTGCCGAACGTCCTAATCGATGTGTCTATTGCTATATTTCTGAATAGGGCTGGAAATCCTGGCATTTTTCGAGGATGTGTAAGCAGAATTTGCCTGAGACAGGGAGATGAAACTGTTCCCTGTTCCCTGTTAAGAAGTTCCCTACCCTCACCACAAGACTCCCTGAAGCAAACCCTAAAGTAAGAATCGAGCTTACTAGGGAAGCCTTGGAACCCGTTTCAACGGGTTTAAGCTTTTAGCCCCAACTTTAGTTGAGGGCTTAAGTTTTAAACCCAGCCCCTAATTTCGGAATCCGTTAAAATTTTCCCCAACTTAAGAGATTCGCTTTTCGTCGCTTGTAAAAGATGTTTCATCATCACAGGTTCACCCGCATCTGCCGCGATAAACGCCGCATTTAAAGCAATATTACGAATATTTCCCCCTGCCATATTCAGTTTGCCTAACTTTTGCATATCTAACTTCTTTGTTGGCGTCTCTTGGGGGAAAATGCGCTGCCAAATTTCGGTTCGCTCTGGGGCGTTGGGAAAGGGAAACTTCACCGAAAAATTAATCCGACGCATAAAGGCTTGATCTAAGGCGTCGAGCAGATTTGTGGTCAAAATCGCTAATCCTTGATACGCTTCCATCCGTTGTAATAAGTAACTGACTTCCACATTCGCATGGCGGTCATGAGAATCTTTAACTTGTGTTCGTTTACCAAACAAAGCATCCGCTTCATCAAACAATAAAATTGCCCCACTTGTTTCCGCTGCATCAAAGATTCGCCGCAGATTTTTCTCCGTTTCCCCAATATATTTACTCACCACTGCACTCAAATCAATCCGATAAAGGTCAAGGCGTAACTCCTTTGCCAATACGTCCGCCGCCATAGTTTTTCCGGTTCCACTGGGTCCGGAAAAAAGAGCGCTAATCCCTAAACCGCGTCCTCCTTTTCCCGCGAATCCCCACTCATGATAAACCTTTGCTCGTTGTCGCACATGAGTCGAAATTTCATGTAATGTAGCTTTTTCTCGTTCGGGTAGAATCAACTCCTCCCAAGTCGCGACAGCATCAATCCGTTGCGCCAAATCATCTAAACGGGGACGTGCTTGAGTCTTACAGAAATCCCATAAATGAGTTTGCACGGGAGATAAGGGATTTTCTATTTTAGGTTGAGTCTTTTGAGTTTTTGATGAGCGACGACGGGTTGAGGATGATGATGTTTTGGCTGGTTCTTTATCGGTTTGTTTGTCTTCCTGTTGTTTATCCGGTGGTGTAGGCGTATAGTCACTACTATTCAGCGATAAACAGGCAGCTTGAATTGTCGCCGCATCTAGATTAAATTGGGAAACAATGGTATCAAGTTGTCCATTCAGTTCTGTTGTTAGTGAACCGAGATGGGACTTCCAGATATCCCGTTGTTCAGCATGACTCAGTTGACCCACCTCTAAGGTAATCATCGGGCGTTGATGTTGCGGTTGTCGTTCCTGGGTGCTGAAAATTAATGGCACTTTTAATTGTTCAACAAACTCGGCAATTGCCCATTCTCGCCGAGGATCACCTTGAGTCATTTCATCAGCATTCAGGAACAAGAAACTGTGGTTTAATAAAGTTTCCCGTAAACAGCGTTGCATCAACTGATACAGTTCATTGGGATTAAAGGGAATAACAGAGGCTGATATCATCTGCATATTCCAGCCTACTGCGCTACAGGCGACAGTAGCAATGGATTGCTTTGCCCCTATATCTGAACCACATAACTGAACAACGGGATCGTCAAAATTTGCCAGTGGTGTAGACCAAGTGGCGATAATTTGGTCAGCGATTTGTTGATACGAAGGGGGCAGAGGAGTGGAAGATGAAGGCGGTACAGGTAAAAGGATACCTGCCAAGTCTTTATCGATGCAAGGTTCACTCAACAGATAACAGAGAATCCGCTGATTAATGCGTAGAGGTGATTGAGTAAAGAATAATCCTTCCACCCTTTCAATCAGTTCCCACTGGTGTAAGGGAGATTGGGAGGAAAGAATGCTCAGATCAGACTGGTGAAACGTAGATAAGGCTAAATTCAACGTGGGATAATTTTGTTTAGGATTGCCGTTAATTTTGGCACATAAGACTTCAAACTCATTATCCAACTCCATACCAACGCATAATAAGAGAATATAGCGATCAAATTGGGAGAGGTGAAATAAAGCGCAGAGTTTATCTAAGGCTGGTGGTGCATAGTCGAGAACGGCTGCGGCATCTGGGGATAACGTTGTTTCCAATTTGGCTAAGTTGGGCTGATTTTGCTGGTAAGCGAGGTAATCTTCCAAAACCTGACGAACTTGATTAACGGCTATCTGGAGATAGTCAAAGTTGGCTTGATACCAGGTGATGGGTGTGTAAATATTCATATAGGTTTATATGTTTTAATGGTGTTAAAATTTATCGTCTGTTTGGAGCGTGAAAGGGGGTAAACTGTTCGGCATTTAAACCTTAATATCAATAATGGCGCAATCCTTGCCGTAGTGCGAGCATCTTGCTCGCTACATCAAGCATCTTGCTCGCTACATCAAGCATCTTGCTCGCTACATCAAGCATCTTGCTCGCTACATCAAGCATCTTGCTCGCTACATCAAGCATCTTGCTCGCTACATCAAGCATCTTGCTCGCTACTAATACCCAATTTAAATGCATAACAGCTTAATGCTCAAGTGGGTTGGGAAGAGCGATTCCCTCCGGGATAGCTATAGCCCTTCGGGCATGGCTACGCTAACGCTTACCGCCAAACTTAACAGTCTCTCCCCTTGCTCCCGTTTTCTGGCTCTTATGTTAAAACATATTTCTGGTTTAATTCGGTTTAGACAAAATAGTTTATGATTTAGCCAACAATCTCAAGATATCTTAGGTCAAGCTGCTGTCCAGCGTTTTCTGGGAATGGACAGGCATTGGCTTCTCGAAGAATCACCCAGAATTCTTGAGGGAATCGGCTCCAAACATTATCGGGCAACTGAGGCGGCATCATGGAGTATAAACCCGTACAAAAGAAAAATTCGTCCTGGACTCCAACCCCAGTACAGAAAAAGGGTAAGAGTCCCGGTAAAATGGGACATTCTTCGATTCAACCTAAGTCAAACCCATCATCTGCCCCATCCCAAGAAATCGGGGAGTATTCCAGAGCATCAGCCGATAGACTCGCCGCGAATGTGATGCGAGGAATCCAAGCCAAGGAACAGGAGCAAGCCGAAGAGTCAACCCTACAGCGTAAATCTGAATCACCCTGGGCACCAACGTTTGAGCCACCCCCACCCTTACCACAAAGCCCTGCTTCCAAATTAAAAGGTGCTTTTGCCCCAGTATCACAGAACCCGATTCAACGCCAATGTGCTGATTGTGCCAACCAAGAGAAGGAACAGTCGGGAGAAGCCGGGAAAGATTTAGAGGAAATTGGCATTCAAACCAAGTTGACGGTAGGAGCGCCAGGAGATGCTTACGAGCAAGAAGCTGACCGAGTAGCGTCTCAGGTAATGTCAATGTCAGCGCCTCCTGATAGTTCAGCGTCAGTTCAGCGTCAGTTGGACACCAATCATCCCCATCACCCCCATCAGATATGGAAACGAGCGCAGTCAATTACACCTGTGGTGCAGAGGCAAATTGATCCGCGTGTGCAAATGCGCCAGATGATACAACGGGCGCATCAAATAGATGGAAATCAAGCATCTGGGGATTTAGAGAGTCGTTTGAATGCGTCTAAGGGTGGGGGTTCTCCGTTATCGTAGGGCGTGAGAGGGTTTATGGAACCGCGCTTTGGGGCTGATTTTAGTGGAGTGCGGGTGCATACGGGTGGTGAAGCGGTGCAGATGAATCAGGAGTTGGGCGCTCAGGCGTTTACTCATGGGAGTGATGTGTATTTTGGGGCGGGGAAAGAGCCAGGGAATAATGAGTTGACGGCGCATGAGTTGACTCATGTGGTGCAGCAAATAGGTGTTGTGCAGCGGCAGAATCAGAAACCTCAGAAACCGGCAATCAATTTAAAAGAAGTACCGATTCTGGAAGGGATAGCACCTAAGAGTGATGTATTGAGCCATCTGCAATCCTTGGGAGGAACTACTGGTCATGATTCCTCGGTTTACCGCAAGGAGATTCTTCAGTTTCAACGGGAAAATTCGGCTGATAAAATTGTAGCTTCTCAGCAACAGGTTTTGGAGGAACCAAAGGCTGTAGATATTCAGAAAAAAGATAACTCCCACACCCTGAGAAGGTGTATCTCTGGATGTACTCCCCAAACAACTTTTAAGAAGGGGGAAATACTGGGTGTCTCTTCTGGAAATACAGAGGGTTGGGTGGTTGGACTAATAGGAAATAATCAGCGGAGTTTTCCTGATGAATTGAAAGTTGAATATCAAGAACAAAAAGGGGAACGAGATTATTTTACTATTTTGGAAGGACCCTGGGAGGGAACAAAAGCAAGCCTGAAACCAGGATACCTTGGTTTGACAAATTGGGAAGGAGCCGTAGCGGTAACTTTTAATGAAAAAACTGGGATATTAGATTATGGTGGTGGCACTGCCAGAGCAACAATAGATACTAATCCCAACGATCCGAGTGCTCCTAAAATAGCCCTTGATAGAGAATATCCTCTTCGGCTTCCTGATCACCCTCATGCTGGGGGTGATAATTACGGAAATTATGCCAAAACGTGGTTTAGAATTGAAGGTGGACCCCAAGGAGATGAGTATTTACACCGTGGAGACGTTTCTTGGGGATGCGTAAGTGTTACAGATAACAGTTGGCCATCTATTTACAAACATCTAATTAACAAACGGAGCGGCACCCAACATATAGGAACAATTAAAAGAATCAACCACTAATAATGATGTTTTATATCAAAAATTTTATGGTGAACCGAATCATTTTTTTGCTTTTATGCCAGGCTATTTTAGGTTTGCTATCTTGTAGCACTCAACGTCCGACAATCATATTGAGTACTTCTCCACAGGCAATGCAGGTATCAAACCATTCACAAATGCCAATCTCAGAGCCTTCCCAACTGTTTCCTATCAGTCAGAATGGTAAGTGGGGTTATATTAATTCTACGGGGCAAATTCTTATCAAGCCCAAATTTGATGAAACTGGTCAGTTCTCTGAAGAACTAGCAACCGTCAGAATAGGTGATAAGTGGAGTTATATCGATAAAACTGGACAAATTGTTATTGAATCTGATTTTGATTCTGCTTATAGCTTTTACGAAGGATTAGCTGCTGTAGATATTGATGGCAAGATGGGCTATATCAATAAGACGGGTAAATTAGTTATTCCTCCCCAGTTCGATTTAACATATAGGTTCTCTGAAGGATTAGCTGCTGTAGATATTGATGGCAAAATGGGCTATATCAATAAGACGGGGCAAATAGTCATCAAGCCTCAGTTTAATGAGGCTAGGGAGTTTTCTAAAGGGCTAGCATTGGTGAGACTCGATAGGCGAGTAAGCTATATCAACAAAATTGGGCAGATAGTAATCAATCCATCTTCAAATTTGGTTAGGGAATTCTCTGAAGGATTAGCTGCTGTCAGAGTTGGAGACAAAGTAGGCTACATTGATACAACTGGTCGGATAGTTATTGAACCCCAATTTGATGAAGGTTATGACTTTTCTGAAGGACTTGCAGTCGTCGCAACTGGTATGATCTCTGCTGAGAGCAAACCACCAAACATGACTAATGTCAAATGGGGCTATATTGACAAAACTGGGAAAATGGTTATTGATCCACAGTTTAAGGAGCGACCTATTAATTTCTCTGAAGGGTTGGCAGCAGTAAAGATTGAGGATAAGTGGGGCTATATCAACAAAACTGGGCAGATAGTTATAGAACCCCAGTTTGATTGGGCTAGTATCTTCATCGAAGGGCTGGCATGGGTAAAGATTGGTGAAAAGCAAGGCTATATTGACAAAAAGGGAAAGTATGTCTGGAATCCCACAAACTGACGAATTATGCAATAGTTGAGGGCTCCATCACAGCCTCAATTGGTCGTAAATTTTGAGTAAATTGACATGGATTCTTTAAAATCATTATATCCAGAAATTAGAGAGGTTTTTCAAAACTCAATTCCCAATTTTTGGACAGAATTGAAGGTGGTACTAGCCAAATTGTTTGAAGAACCAATGATTCCAGAGGCGATATTACCATTAGCTTCCTGTCAAGCTGTTGATGGAGAAGCCAAAGAGGCTATTCATGTTTGTGCTGCACTTCTAGCTCTGGGTCTATGCCTACGCATTTTGGATGATTTGGAAGATCAAGATCGAGATGGACAGCTATGGAAGGAGGTCGGCGCCACTAGAGCTTGGAATTATGCTTCAGCTATTCATATTCTTTCCTTTGAAATCCTGAGCAAAGCATCTCTTGAACCCAAAATATTTCACAAAATTAATCAGTCCTATATTGATGCCTTTTTTCGTATATCAGTAGGTCAGGATAGAGAGCTAGTTGGAACTACTCGAACTGTTGAAGACTATTGGTTAACCGTAGAAATGAAAAGTGCTGGCTTTGTGGCTACAGCTTGTGCTACTGGTGCTATGGTGGGAACAGATAACCCTGAACTGATTCAATCTTGTGGTGTTTTTGGTCATCATCTGGGGCTTGCTCTACAAATTCTTAACGACATGGAATCCATTTGGCAACCTGATGGTATAACTGACTTAAAGCAGGGAAAAATTACTCTCCCTTTGCTCTATGGGTTGGAATCTCATCACTCAGAACGAGATGAGCTATTGTCCCTAGTGACAGACAATGAAATCGCTACTCATGCAGAACGAATCAAAGAAATATTAGACAAAATTGACACGAAAAGCTTCTTGATATGGGCAGCTTTAAAAGAACGGGAACAAGCCTTAGAAGCTATAAAAATTTGTCCCAATGCTGAAGGAAGAGAAGTTCTGGAATCCTATATAACTGGGATGTTTGGAGATATTGATTTATTACTGGAAAAACCAGAAGGTTACAAGACTTAACCCAAATCACCAAATCTTTGCCATCAGCAACCTGAAACCGGATAACTCTGGATCACCACTAACCTGCTCTGGGTTTTCCAAGTGTGATCGCCCGATCTGGTAGGGTGGGACCCATTACGTTAATTTAACAATTTCACCAGAAATTATATCCATTTGCCCACCCTACTCGCCTACTTTATCTTCTAAATCTCGAAAATCCGGAACTTGTGGTAAATTCCCACCACAACAACACCCCCAATCTACTTGATACCGACCTGCTTTCACCCATTTGTCAAAACTGGAATATGTCCACAAATGGGGACAAGTCACCAAACCATGCTTAACCGGATTATAGTGAATATAATCTAAATGCTTGTTTAAATCATCCTCGTCACGAATCGTATGTTCCCAAAACCGACGTTGCCAAACATCACTTTCTCGGTGCTTACGGCGAGAAGCAGAAATCTCGACAGAAAATGCCGATTTTTCCCGTAAAGAGCGTGTAAATAACACCTTCAATCGAGACACACGCTGAGAATAATCAGAATCATTGGGTGGTAACGTCCAGATAAAATGAAGATGATCCGGTAAAACAACGGCGGCGGTGATGTCAAAGGGTTTTTCTTGACGCATTTTCGCGATC
>NZ_JAVJQP010000110.1:0-8057 GCF_040218875.1 Coleofasciculus sp. D1-CHI-01 | reverse complement strand
TGATGAAGATGATTGGGATAATGCCCTTGAGTTACGCGAAGGAATTGTCAACCATTCGACGAAGAGCAATTCAGCTTCTGACAAAGCCCAAAAGAAGCGGACAGCCGATAATTTACCCGTGCATAGCTTTCAAACCCTCTGGGCTGATTTAGGCACAATTGTTAACAATCGAATCCAGTCTAATATTCCAGGTGTAAATTTCGACTTTGACAAGGTAACTGAACCGACTCCCGTACAAAGGAAGGCTTTAGATTTGTTGGGTGTCAGCCTAATATGTACCCAGTGAGCCTGAAACTGAAATCGCCCTAAGCGGGGATAGGCATACAGTGTAGCGATTTGTCAAAGGGGAACTTCAGATTAAGGTGGGTTACGCCAGTAGGGTGCGTTAGCAAAGCGTAACGCACCGTTGTGAATATTAAAATTATGGAATAGATTTGACGGTTTGATGGGCGCACGTCGGTGCGCCCCTACGGTTTCTGGATGTAATGCTAATTTACTAAATTAGGTATGCCATACCAGTACATGATGAGAAGAAATGACAATGCTACGGGAGTGGATCTGACATCCAAGGGAAAGCTTGACCGAATAATAATTCATGTTATCCCTAAATTTGCCCTACATCTAGGTTGGGATCAGGGCGGGTTTTGTTGTGCAGTTTGAGGTGGGTCAATTCATGTTATCCCTAAACCCGCCCCTACATCTAGGTTGGGATCAGGGCGGGTTTTGTTGTGCAGTTTGAGGTGGGTCTATTCATGTTATCCCTAAATCTGCCCCTACATCTAGGTTGGGATTAGGGCGGGTTTTGTTGTGCAGTTTGAGGTTGGTCAATTCATGTTATCCCTAAACCCGCCCCTACATCTGACTCCCAGACGTGCCATGGCACGTCTCTACATGGTTCCCCCATCCATTACTGCCCTAACGCCCTAGTGTTTCCCTCGCCTTCTCACGCAGGCTGGCAGCTTTTTCATGATCGGGTTCGAGTTGCAGGGCTTTATCCAGAGAAGGAATCGCTTCCGTGGTGCGCCCTAACGCCATCAGCGCCTCACCGCGAGTTGCCCAAGCATCGGCGGAGTTCCGATCCAGTTCAATCGCTTTGTCTAACGCTTGAACCGCCTCAGCGGAACGCCCCACCCCTTGCAGTGCTATGCCATAGCGAATCCACCCTCTGGCAAAATCGGGATAGTATTCAGTTACCCGTTCATAAAGTCGCAGGGCGTCTATGATCTGGTTTTGTTGCCGTAGGGCATCGGCTTTGCTGACTAAGGCTTCGGCATAATCGGATTGGTAGGCGAGGGCGTCATTACAGGCGACGAGGGCTTGTTCGGGTTGTCCTAATTGATTGAGACTGTAGCAACGTCCCCAATAGGCAGGGGCTAAGTCGGATTGGAGTTCGATCGCCTGATTATAAACTAGGATCGCTTTCTCGTATTCTCCGGCTTGTCTTAAGTCTTCGGCTTCGGCGAGCAAGGATTCAGCCGTGGGTTCGGGGGTTGGCGAGGGAGTGGGAGTGGGGGTGGGAGTTGGACTTGGGCTTTCAGCGGGGACATCCTCAATTTGAGACTGATGATTCAATTGAGAGGGGAGTAGAATCAGGGTGATGGCAACCGTAGAACTAACCGCGATCGCAATCACAGCAATAGTCCAAGGCTGCATCAACCATTGCCGAAATCCGTGGGGTCTAGCGGCGGTTGACACCGTTGCGGTGGGTTCAAAGTCCTGAGGTTGACTTAGCGATACGGTAGCATCAGTCTGAGCCGGGGTGGGCTGAGAGGTTTGGGTGCGTCCGGTGTCTTGGGTTTGACTAGAACTAGAAGATGATTCGCTATTCGACTCCTCGACTTCAATCAGCGTCGATTCCGTTGGTGTCGCCTCCCACGCCTGAGTCTCGGCGGAATCAGTGGCTAAATTTTGACTCTCCTGATCCGTCGGCGCTTGGGGATCAACTAGAGGCGGCAATTCACATTCAGGGGCTAACGGTTGGGGGGGTGATGCCGACTCCAATAATGGCGCGGGTAAACTCTGGAATGCTAACAGGGTTTCTTCTGCTGTCGAGTAGCGATCGCGAAAATCATAGCGCACCATCTTATCCAAAATTTCCCCAAATTCTGGACTAATCTGCTTGGCATATTTGCGCCAGTTGAGTTCACCCGTATCGGAGTCTTCTTTTATATGTTTGGGGTGAATTCCCGTTAATAACTGAATCCCAATAATCCCCACCGCATAAACATCACTACTATAGCGAGGTTTTCCTGCCAGTTGTTCATTGGGCATATATCCCTTAGTGCCGATAGAAATGGTCACATTGGTCAGCGCCGTTTCCTGATTCAGCGACTCACATCTAACCTGTTTCACCGCACCAAAATCAATCAGCACAATTCTGCCATCAGCGGCGCGGCGAATCAAATTGGCTGGCTTGATATCCCGGTGGATCACATTCTGTTGATGGACAAATGCTAGTACCTGCAACATATCTTGCAGGAGGGATAGCACTTTTTCCTGTGACCACGTCAGATGAGAGTCTATCTCTTTACTTAAGGGTTGTCCTTGAATATATTCCTGAGCCAGATAAAATTCGTGATTTTCCTCAAAATGAGCCAAAAGCCGGGGAATCTGCTCATGATTACCCAGTCGATAGAGGACTTGCGCTTCCGTTTGGAACAGGCGTCTCGCCGTTTGCAGCCCCTCCTCATCATCATCGCTCACTTGAGGTTTTAATTTTTTAACGACGCATTGGGGATGACCGGGCAAATGCATATCCCGCGCCAAGAAGGTTTGACCAAACCCTCCGACCCCTAGCTTGTCGATAACGTGATAGCGTCCGCCTAGAGGTTTATTGTCCCAAGCGTCTTGAGAACCCGACACCATCGTTTTTGTCAGCGCCCCTGTTGAATTTTTCTTCATCACTAGACACGTCCAGAAATTACACGTCAACCCACGATTCAAAGGGTCTTTGACTAATTTTCAGACAAGTCTAATTAACCATTGCATTGAAAACAGCACCCCACTAACTTGTCTTATTCTTTATCTGACAATCGAACCTGAGTTCATTGTTTATTTTTTCCAAGATAGTCGCTAATTCACCGACAGGAAGTTTACCGACGAATCAGCTATTCTTGTTTATTTGCAAAAATAACCTTGACCGATAACTGTCGTTCGATCAGTTTGAGGTCTTTTAACTCTGGCTTACCCGACACGTTTCTGGAAACACTGCACGTTAGAGTCTGCTTACCTGACTCCGGGGAGCCAGATGCCTACCATGTTAATTATAGAGGCGATACTCACTCTCTAACAAAAAAGCGCTTAACATCAGGACATTCAAGCGTAAATTTACCAACGGCGCAAACAAGCTGAACCGCTGATGACCAAAGACTTTTGTCTGTTTTGTCTAGTCATCAACGCTGAGGTTTAATTGAATTATTTGCTCTACTGTTTACATTTGGGGCATCATTTTTATCTATGGCACGGAAAAATCAGCTAATCAACCGTCGCCGCTTTCTGGTTACCTCAGCCTTAACCAGTAGTGGATTGATCACCGCTAACCTGTTATCGAAATCAGGATTAGTCCAGAGTACAGCACCTGGGTGGCTAGTGGTGACGTGAGTCGTGATCAGGCAATTATTTGGAGCAAGAGCGATCGCGTTACCTGTGAAGAGTGAGGTATAGCACTACGCAGACACGTTAGGACATAAAAGAAAAATTCAAAATCGCTCAATCCCTTGTAAGGTAAGCTTTTTTCTTCAAAGAAAGCCTATTGCCTATTGCCTATTCCCGCTTCGCGTAGCGCTATAACAACACAAATCCGATTTTTTGTCAATGCGTAACTCCTGACTATTTCAAAAAAAAAGAGAGGGAGGATATTCACTCAGCATCACCCTCCTACTCTCTTCATCTCCCACGTTTAACCAAACTGTTCTTCAATCTCTAAATTAAACAGCGTTTGCAGCGTCTGCATGGCTTGGCGTCTGGCTTCAATATCCTGCTGAGCCCTTAACTGCACCATCGGATCATGGAGGATTTTATTGACAATTCCCCGTGTCAGCGCTTCGATGATTTCTTGATGTTTATCGGCAAACTCTGAACCTAAGCGAGATAGGGCTTTTTCTAATTCCTGCTCCCGAATCCCTTCCACTTTCTCCCGGAGACTACTAATAGTACTCACGGTTTCTAGCGATCGCCACCAAACCTCAAACGCTTCTACCTCTTGTTCCAGTAAGTTTTCCGCTTCCATTGCCATCTGACGGCGGCTTTCGGTATTTTGCGCCACCACTGCTTTTAAGTCGTCCACATTAAAGGCTTGAACCTGTTCAAGTTCATTGACATCAGCATCCACATTACGCGGTACGGAAATATCAAATAGCATTAAGGAGCGATTGGGATCAAGATGGTCTTCCAGTTTAGCCCGATCCAGGATCGGTTCTGTCGCACTGGTACTGGTAAACACCATATCCGACTCCGGAATCACCTCCATCATTTCAGATAGGGGATGTACCGTTATCTGAGCATTCTCAAACTGCTTTGCCAACTCCTCAGCCCGACGAGTTGAGCGATTGATAATGGCGATTGACTCAGCCCCTTTGGAAAGCAGGTGTTGCACCAGCAAACGCGACATTTTCCCCGCACCGATAATTGCTACTCGGTAAGCCGCCAAGTTTTGCACTTCCATCTGGGCGAGTTCCACCGCCGCCGAACTAATCGAAACCGCCCCCGTACCAATGCTGGTTTCCGTGCGGACTCGCTTTCCGGCGGTAATCGCTTGTTTAAACAGTCGATTCAACAGGCGTCCAATTCCCTTGTATTGCTGACCGATTTTGTGGGTATGCTTGACTTGAGATAATATTTGCCCTTCGCCTAAGACTAGACTATCCAATCCCGCTGCGACGCGCATCAGATGCATAACCGCATCCTGATGTAACAAAATAAACAAATGGGGGCGTAATTGATGCAAGGGGACAAGAGAGTTATCCGAAAGGAATTGACTGACTTCACGCACACCCTTTTCCGTTTCTGCTGCCACAATATAAATTTCTAGGCGATTGCAGGTACTAAGGATCGCCACTTCTTCAACATGGGGGTAGCTACAGAGTTGTTGCACCGCACCTTCTATTTGGGCTTCGGGAATACTTAGTTTTTCCCGGACTTCAACTGGCGCTGTTTTGTGGCTTAAACCTACGACGGCAATATTCATTGTGTTCTCCAAATCTCTGTCGTTGGGTTGGGTCAACTATCAGTCTTGTTTTATAAGGATAGAGAAAATTGAGAAATTTGTCTGAATACGATGAACAATTCAGTATAAGTTCACCGATTCAGAGATGGAATTTTTAACGGGGGAGAAATAAACAATCAACGTTAAGCCAGAGTAAGTAGCATTATCATTGCTTATACTCTGGCTTGAACGCTTTTATCTCCATCTCGATGACTGGAATTCAAGTGGAAGAAATCCTGCGAAAATGGATAAATTGACAGTATCTATCGTAGTTGCAGGGTCTTCGGCTGATCAAACAGATGGACAGTATCCACAAAGCGAGCCGTCTTCGACTGGGTGGAAATAACCAGACTTTGAGTCCGTGCCCCCCCGTGGAAGAGTCGTACCCCTTCCATCAAGGTACCCGGCGTAATCCCACAAGCGGCAAATAGCACGGTGTCACCTGAGGCTAGCTCATGAGTATTGTAGACCTTATCGGGATCATTAATGCCCATTTCTTGGAGCCGCTCTAGGTTCCCCTCTTTGCTTTCACCAATCAAACCCGTCTGCACAGTTGCTGGGTCATAAATTAGCTGACCTTGGAAATGTCCTCCCAAACAGCGCATCGCCGCAGCAGAGATAACGCCTTCGGGTGCAGCACCAATACCCATCAGAGCATGGATATTTGTCCCTGAAAAGGCACAAGAGAGAGCCGCAGAGACATCTCCGTCACTAATTAGCCGAACTCTCGCACCAGCAGAGCGGATTTCATCAATTAGTCCTTTGTGGCGATCGCGCTTCATGACGACGACCACAAGTTCCTCCATGGCGCGATCCAGACACTCGGAGAGAATTTGCAGGTTCTCTGTTGCCGATTTACTGATATCGACATGATTCTTAGCCGCAGGAGGCGCAGCTAGCTTTTTCATATAAAAGTCAGGTGCAGCAAACAACCCTCCCTTCTCAGAAATGGCTAGCACCGCCATTGAACCGGGTTGCCCATAAGCCACCAAGTTCGTCCCTTCACAAGGGTCAACGGCAATATCGACTTCAATCAGTTCATCGGGGTTACAGTAGTTCTTTGCCTCCTCGCTGGTACAGATGCCCACTTGTTCACCGATATAGAGCATGGGGGCGTCATCTCGCTCCCCTTCTCCAATCACGATGCGACCCCGCATGTGAATTTTGTTCATCCGCTCCCGCATGGCTTCAACTGCCACATGGTCTGCCTCGTTTTTATCACCTTTGCCCATCAATTTGGCAGAGGCAAGTGCTGCCTGTTCGACAACTTCAATAATTTCTAGTCCTAGCGTAGTTTCTAGCACGAAGCTTTTCCTCTCAACTGCTTAGTTTTTCCCTGGTGTTATTTACTGTCCCCAGTCTAAAAGTCTATCAGAGACTGGGATCTCCTCGAAAGAATGTCGAGTATTGGTTTATGTTAAGTTTTGCTACGAGTAGGTGTTTCAGACGTAGCACGCTACGTCTCGACTTGGGTAATGATTGTCCGATGGCGGGGACTATTCGGCATGATCATCGGTGGCTGGAATCCTGCTTTCGCGATCGCTTGCTGGATATCCAAGGTAAAATACTCGTCAAAGTAAGGCTCAGTGCTTTTGAATAAAGTAAAAACGTAAGCTGGCATTGTCGCATACACCTGAGACTGAGGATTCATATCCATCAGGGTAAGATAGCCACCCGGACGTAATAACCGCCGTGCCTCCCGTAGGATTGCCTTTGCCGCCGTTTGGGGTAATTCGTGGAATACCAAGAAGATAGAGACTAAATCATAGGAAGCATCCGGTAAACCTGTCGCTTCAGCCGCCGCGTGTTTCCAGTTAATTTCTGTATGATGCTGTTTGGACTTATATTCGGCAACAGCTAGAAAGTAAGGCGATAAGTCTACACCCGTCATGTTTGCCTGGGGATAAATCTGTTGTAGGGCAAAGGTACTCATCCCCACACCACACCCCAGATCCACAATATCTTGCGGCTCAGTTGTAACCTGCTTTTGCACCAACTCATGGTAACTCTGCCGCAGTTTAGCGTCTCCTTGAAGTTTATCTTCAGGATAAATATTGGCATGAACAGCATAAGCGGCAACTTCCTGTTCAAACGCAGCATCCCACTGGAGATTTCCCTGGTTATAGGCATGGAAGGGGCGCAAATAATAATCCGGGTAGGTTAACTGGGGGTTTTGGACTTGATTCAGATAACTATCCCAGTCCAGAGAACGTAACTCATTGACCTGTTTCGTCCAAGGTACGCCAATTTTTTCCGCTCGCTTCACAATCATCTTACGAGCTTGCTGCTTGGCTAAATTGGCTAAAGGTTTAATGGCAAGGATTCCATTAACCAAGCGCGAGGCTAATCGGGGTGTTGGGTTGACCGTAGTCGTCATAATGGTTCTTCGCGATTATCTGTTTTGGGGATTGACATATATACAGACTATCGGCAATACTACGACATCTTAGCAACATTTTGCCACCCTTTAGGGGCTGCTGAATAAGTAAGTGTTGTGGTGAGGGGGAGTGGAGGAAGATGGGGAAGAATTATGACAGTTGTAGGGGCGGGTTTTACCATTAACATTTGATTGTCACCCTAATATTACTAAACCCGCCCCGATTAGAGTACAAAACATCTTCAACAAATGACCAATGACCAATGACAAATAACGATTCAAACTTTCGCCACATATCGATTACGCCCAGAGGCTTTCGCTTGATACAACGCCATCTCCGCTTCGGCAACTAACTTAGCTGGTGGAGTATCAGGCTCAGGATACAGACTCGCCACGCCCAAACTCAGGGTGACATATTCACTGACAGCAGAAGCCGCATGGGTAATTTTTAAACCGTGAACCAAACTGCGTAATTCT
>NZ_JAVJQP010000109.1:0-29503 GCF_040218875.1 Coleofasciculus sp. D1-CHI-01 | reverse complement strand
TAAGAAAATCTTAAATATACATGGGTACAAATTGAGAGGAGTAATTGGCTCAAACGCTTACATAGTCGGGGTTTCGACTTCTATCACCAATCGGGATGGGGGGAACTTCAGCTTAATACAGACAGACAGATCCCCGACTTCGTAGGAGTTGTCGGGGATCTGTCTACAACGTTGGTTAGAACAGAGTGATGCCAAACTCATAACACAAACCGCCTCGGACATTAACCAAGACGGTTCGAGTGATATATCGATTTGTTATAAGTCACGACTCTAGGCGTTCACTACCTTTGACCGCTCTGATGGGGAGTTTCGTCCCCCATTGGTAGTGATGAAGTGGAGGAAGCGACAAAAACTCCACAACCGCCTCAGCTATCGCGTATCCGGCACTGTCCAGACATCTGAGCGTCGCTCTCCTTCGATGTCCGACAATGGATCACAGCGGAACAACCTCCATCCAGTGCCGTTTTCCTTTGCTATTACTAATGTATCAACACAGAACCGGGAAAACCATCACTCGTAAGGTGGAATCACACTCAAACCTAAGGAGGAACTCGGATTCAGACTAGGCTCTATCTTTGGGAGTTCAAAAGCGCGATCGCTCCTTTGAGGATTATCGGCTGTAATGCTTGTTATATAAAGGATAGAGACAAATAGAAAAACTGTTCACTAACAAAGGACATAACTTGCTTGGCGTTCCCTTGAGTATGACGAATGACAAATGACATAAGACAAATACCTTAAAAATCCACCCCTCGCTTCAAATCCACCCCTTTGTCACAATAATGCTTGTGACAAATCATCTCCGAATGAACCGTCGCCAATTCAAAATAAGCGGGTTGATTTTTACAACGACCTGTAATAATAACCTCCGTGTCACGAGGTTTACGTAACAGCGCCTCGACAATCGGTTCAACCTGCAACAGTTCCAAGTCAACCGTCGGATTCAGTTCATCCAGAATAATCGTTTTATACAACCCTGACGCTAACGCCGCCCTAGCAATTTCCCATCCCCGTTCCGCTTCCACATAATCCAAAATCTGCTGCTGTCCCCGCCAGACGATCGCATCTCGACCACAACGCTGATGATCCACCAGATTCGGGTAACTTTGACGCAATGCTGCGATCGCGGCGTCTTCGGTATATCCGCTTCCTCCCTTCAGCCATTGCATAATCATCACCCGGTGGGATTTATCCGTACTAATTCCCCGACCAATGGCTTGTAACGCTTTCCCTAACGCATTGGTCGATTTTCCTTTCCCCGCACCCGTATAAATTTCGATTCCCTCAATCCCCTGTTCTCGGGAAACCGGGTGATCATGAGGAACCGACTCACTATGTAAATCCGCCACATCCAACAGCGCTGGCGGTGTTCCGCGTCCCGTGACAATCACCTCCAAAGACGGCGGTTTATTTTTCAGGGTTTGCACCACCTCCTCCACCGGGAGTAAACCCAAATCCAGCAACGGATTCAACTCATCGAGCACCACAACCGAATAGAGATTGGACGCGATCGCGCCTTTCGCCACATCCCAACCGCGCTGCGCCTCTAACTTGTCAAACCGCGTCACTTCCTCTTGGGTAAAAAACTCACTTCGTCCCGTGCGAACCTGATCAATCAAGTGAGGAAACGCCCGTCGCAACGCCTCAATCGCCGCATCCTCATCATAGTTCCGTCCTGGTCCCTTCAGAAACTGTAACAATAAGACCCGACTGGATTCCGCACAGTTGATCCCCAAACCAATTGAGCGCAAAACCACGCCCAATGCGGCTTGAGACTTCCCCTTACCCACGCCATCGTAAACATGAATCTGACCCGTGATCCGTTCTGTACGCTCAGCCGCCGTGCGAATACCAATACCTGTCCTAGTCATTGACGATCCTTGAGAATCTACCCCAACTCAGTTTAGCGATATAACCGGGAATGGTAAGAATAATATTTATCCTCTTATCCCTGCCAATCTAATATAGTATAAACAAGCCAGACAGTTATCCCCGTCGTCGTTAGGAGGAATAAGGCGGAATGTCAGAGGTTCCCAGGATGTAACATTGATCGTCGCTCACGAAAGCGAGTATGACGAACGAGGAAATGATACCATCGATTAAACGGAAACCATTATGGTAGATAACCTAACTATTGTTTTACCTCTCCAACTGATTCTCTTTCAAATCTTATTCCTGTTGGTCGCGATCGCCCTAGAAGCCAGGGTCTTGCACCTACGGCTAAACCTTACTCGTAAAACCAGTGTGCAATATGCTACCTCGCTGAATTTGTGGAGCGTTGTCCTGGGTTGGTTAACTTTTTTAGTTCTAGAGACTTTGTTACCTCAATTTTTGCGAGTTCAAATTGTAAACTTTATTTTCTTTGATCATCCCCTAGGCAGTCAATTGAATACACCCAATCCTCAACTAATTTCGATTGGTATCATGATTTTCTTTTTCAGTTTTATCATCAAAATAATCGGATTTGAACTGATAAAGCAATGGATTCATGATCAACCAGAACAGTTTGAAATGAGTTCCGATATATCTAACAAAAGACCTGGCTTGTTTAATCAACCCAAGCGGAAGATTACCAATCCTAAACCCAATCCTGCCTTTGCTTTGCTACTGGCTAATGCCTATAGTTACAGTGCTATTTTGCTGCTTTTAGTCTTACGCTTTATGGACTTGAATATTCTTGAATTGAATACTCTATTCTAAGCGATACCCAACCTATAAATACTGAAATTAAACGGTTTTCAGTCTGTTCTAACGACTTCAAAATCTCTTACCATTAGCTTCAAATTAAACCAATGATTAGGAAAATTTTAAACAATATATTAAATTGGGTAAATAACCTCCTAAGAACTATCTTTGAAATCTTCAACCCGGACACAGCTTTCTCTTGGCAGACCCTGATCGGGTTAAGCGTATTCTCGTGGGCAATGTCGTTTCTGGCGACGAATATTTTTACAATTATATTAGCGAGTTTTAGTTGGTGGTTTTTAATTTTAGGTGTCTATTGGGCAACAACTAGCAATAAAGACATCAGCATTGGTAAAATCCTCTTAAGTCCCTGGATTACAGGTGCGTTGGTTACCATTTATATTGTTGGCATTGTTACAGGCGAATTGCCAGCCTACGCTTTAGTGATCTGGCCGCTGATATCGGCAATAATTGCGGCATTGCCCACTTGTTTAGGTGAGAATTTTAAACCCAAAATTCCCGATAGAGACAAACGTCAACCGCTGGTGTGGTTATTCACGAGTCAGTTGATACTAAGCAGTTGGTTTCAATTCTATTTTTTGGTACAAGACTGGTTAGTTCAATATCCCACAATCGCCGCTGATACATTTGAAAAAAGTGCCTTTGTGGTCAGACTATCCACCGATGAATCGAGGCAAAGGCTACCCCGTGGGACGACCATTTTAGATTTAGTAGCATCTCGCTTAGAAGAACAGCTTAATAACCAAGAGTGGTCAGACATTGAACAAATTCTTCTGCTTCGAGAACGTGAACAACTGATTGAGCAGATTGACCAGATTGCAACTCAAGTCAGGCAAGAAATTGCCTCTCCTGATATCAAAGAAGACAACTTGTGGAAAGTGCGTCTTGGAGAGATTTCACTGCGAGAGTCGGGGTATAACTTAGAACTAAAAGCCTTTTGGGAAGGTCCGCGATCGCAAACCCAAGCCAACTTACTCACCAAGTCTTGTCAGATAATATCCGTCAATCGCCAAACTGACATCGGTATTAGTCTTGTCAGTCAGGTAGAATGTGATCCGGTAGAAGGATGGCGCGTCGCTGAACCAATTGTTACCTCTCAATCACCAACTCTATAAATTATCGATGCAACCAATGAGTTGACATAAGACAAAGGACATCAGATAAATGGCAACAAAAACTGTAGGTAGAATTTGGACAATTGCGACAAATGGGTTTCAGGAAGTCATTCGCGATCGCATCTTTTATGTGATTGGCTTTTTTGCCCTGCTGTTGGTCGTTGCGTTACCCCTCTTGAGGGAAGTAGCCGCCACCACAGAAGATAAAATATTTATGGATTTAGGTCTAGCGGCGATTGGTGTGTTGGGAGTCCTGGTTGCCATATTTGTTGGGACAGGTTTGATTAATAAGGAAATCGAAAAACGCACCGTGTTGGTTTTAATTCCCAAACCTATCTCACGAGCAGAATTAATTATTGGCAAGCATTTAGGATTACTGGGAGTCCTAGCGGTTTTGGTTATCGCTATGACAGCTATTTACTTAGCTCTCCTCAGTTTCAATGGCATTAATTACCCCTTAGCTAGCCTACTGATTTCAGAGCTTTATCAGTTTTTAGAGTTAAGCCTAATTGTCGCCGTAGCGCTAATGTTTGGTGTGTTTACCAGCTCAATCCTAGCCACACTCCTAACCTTTGGCATTTATTTAATGGGACATTTGAGTCGCGATGTGCAGGAGTTAGGCAAACTCAGCGAAAATCCGACGATTGAGACAATAACCCAAGGTCTTTACCTAATCTTACCCGATTTATCTCGTCTAAATTTGAAAAATGAGGCAGTCTATGGCTTGCTTCCCTCCTCTGTAAAGCTTTTAGAACATGCCGTTTATGCCATACTCTACACGATCTTGCTGCTTGCGATCGCGATTCTGATTTTCTCTCGACGTGAGTTTTAATTGGAGATTGGGTGTCCCTTCACTTCGCTCAAGAAAACCGACTTTGTAGGGGCGGGTTTAGGAACTTTCTTGTCGCGATTGATAGTAACTTTAGTACAAAACCCGCCCTGACTAAGTGTTGAGTTAACTCCCCCATCTCCCCCATCTCCCCCATCTCCCCCATCTCCCCCAACTCCCCCAACTCCCCCATCTCCCCCATCTCCCCCATCTCCCCCATCTCCCCCATCTCCCCCATCTCCCCCATCTCCCCCATCTCCCCCATCTCCCCCATCTCCCCCAACTCCCCCAACTCCCCCAACTCCCCCTGTTCCCTATTTCATGTATTGACTAAAATAAAATCCCGCACAATTTCCACCACTTCAGGTGCAATCTCATGCCCCATATCCACCTCTTTGTACTGCATCGGCGCACCTAGCGCTAGTAAATAATCCCGCAATCGATGAGCTACTCTCAAAGGAACAACATTATCTTGTCTACCATGAACGATTAAAACAGGGGGCAAGGGAGGTTCAATCTCTTGAGGCGTGCGATGCCAATAACCACTCATTGACACTAAACCCGCCAAGGGTAAATGTAACCCAACATCTAGAGCCATGGCTCCCCCTTGAGAAAAGCCCATCATAATCGTAGAGGCAAGAGGAATACCGGTGAGACTTTCCAAAGACTTTAGCCAGTCTGTCAATAGACGCTGACTTTGTGCCAAGCCTTGATAGTCTTCTCGTTCCAAGTCATACCACATATAGCCTCCAGCCACCTGTGGGTGACCAAAGGGTGCATTAGGTAGCAAGACATGGTAGTTAGATAGAGCCAATTCTGGCACTAGAGGTTGCAAATCTTTAGCATTAGCCCCCCAGCCATGTAAAAGCACAACCAGTCCCACTGGTTGTTTACCTGTAGCTGGTGGAATTGAAATCGTCTCCAAAGACAGGGACTTACTCCTGAAAAATTTAACGTGTGATTTTACTTAGGTTACACATACTATAAACTATCGCTGCATCCATGACATTAGGTGGGTTATTTTTTGTCATGGAATGGCTAAATTTCCCGGAGTTCCAACCTAGGGGCTTGGTGACCAAGTGACCAAGTAGGGGCTTGGTGACCAAGTAGGGGCTTGGTGACCAAGCCCCTACTCCAAACCTAATTCAACTCAAAACGAAGGTCTTACCACTCAGCAATATTTTTGAAGCTATCTGGTTTAATAATAATGTGGCGATCGCTGTCAAAGCTAATCTTGCCCTGATTTTTTAACTTGTTCAGGAGTCGGGTGACGGTGACACGGGTCGTACCGATCGCATTGGCAAGGTTTTGGTGCGTCAGGCGCATCTTCAAACGAGTCCCTTCGGGTACAGGTTGACCCATTTCCTGTTGCATCAACCGCAACAAGTGTTGTAAACGATCTTCAACTCGACGCTGACCCGCGATCGCTAGGAGTGCCTCAGTTTGGCGTATCCGGTGGATGATTTGCGGTAATATCATCTGAGCCAATCGCGGTGAAGCATTGATCTCCTCTATAGAAAACCAAATCAGATGTACGTCAGACAATGCCGTCGCTTGGTAAGCACTCAGCAGAGAAAACCAACGACCAAAAAACATTGAAGGCTCTGCCCAACCTAGCCACACTTCTTCCCCATTCTGGCAAAGCGTACTGAGCTGAACTAAACCTTGGCAAACCTGCCAAACTCCTTGAGAAATTATGGGAATTTTGTCGCCTTTAGTATAAAAATGCAATCGACGTGAATCTTGAAATTCGGCTTGACCAAGAGATTGAGTCGGGTTTACGTCCAAAACGGCTCTGGAAGTTGGAATCATGGGCTGCAACTCTCTCCAGCCAGATTTTTACAAGCTGGTATAGCAGGGCAGCTCTACTGTAAGCAATCAAGGTAAAGGCTCGGTAATCAACAGATTAAATCATCTCAATATTTAATGTTAAGTACTCAAATTGGCATGTTGTGCGTCTTGGATATTAACCGATGAGGTGGGAGTCGCGCTCTCTACTGGGTGTACAACAATTAGACGCAAGTCCTTGCGGGTTTTGGGATGGAGATATCGTTCCTGGAGCGATCGCCATTCCTGCCATAATTGATAACGATCGCCACTCAACTGCTCTACCAGGGTTGGGAGTTTTTTCTTAATTTCTGAGTTCAGACAATCCGACAGAAATTCTGCCAAGACGAAACTGTCTTGAATCTGTCCCAAAATACGCTGAATCGATTTAATCTCTTTCACATAATCCTGATAAGGCGTCTCATAAAAATCAGTAAATAATTCCATCTGATAACGCACTCCTTTGGCTTGTTTCCGCAAACTATGCAACACTGAACCCTGAACCCTGAACAGTTCAACCACATCCTCTAAACTCAGATCCTGAGCCACCTGCTTCTGTCCGTCTGAAAGGTGTACACCCATAAGCCACGCGGGGTGGAGGAAAAACTGACTCACAAACGGTAACAGTAAATCCGGCAAAATCTGATCAATTGGAAATTCGGCAAAAATTCCGTAAGTCGGCGTCTGCAACCAATCTTGAAATGCCCGTTTCATTTCCTGATAGGGTTTATCCTTGAGAGTTTTCTGAACTTGAACTAAGACCTGGTGACGTCGCTTTTCCAACGTTGCTAATACTTTTTTGCCTATTTTTTGTTCAGAGTTGGGCAAAGTGGGCAGATACTGATTTTGCAGCGCATCTTGCATGATGTCCAAATCCCGCAGTTGTCCCAGCCGTCGCGCCACTTTAGCAATCTTTTTCTCACGAGCGCCTTTGGGTAATACCAGGGCTGGGGCAAAACCGCTCACCACTGTCCGTAGCCGTCGCATCCCTACGCGCATTTGGTGTAGCGCTTCGGGATCTTTATCCTTGAGAACATCAGTTTCATACTGAACGGTTCTCTGGAAATGTTTTTCAATAGCTAGATAAGCCCAATAGCCAAAGAGCTTTGGGTCGGATGAGGCAGTGGTTATCATCGGTATGGTGTGGGGTAGACATCCGGAACGTTTGCCCCTAGGGAATCATATAGAGGTGAACGTTGCTTGTTTGTAAAACCTGTATCACAAGAGTTTACCATACTCGTGAATCAAAAATTGTTCTTTCAACTCCCAATAACAGCAATGAGAACGACTTGGGGATGATTTTTGAGCGGAATGGGCATCTTCGCCCCATTTTGCCATGAATCATACCTTGCCGGATCTGACACCCAGGGATTATCTTTAAAACATGAGTTTTATCGACGTCAACGACCCGCGCTAACTCCTAAGGGAGTATGTCGGCGAGGTATAGTCTGAGGGGATCTCTAATCGGGAGACCGATGGCTATCTAAGGAAGCCCTTTATCGCGACTGACAATTGGGCGATCGGTTACAACAACAAACTAACGCAATTCAACTCCAACGGTATGACGCCTTCTCAAGACTTGGGCGCAGCAGTAAAATTCACTAGGGCATTAACGAGCAGCGATTTTTCTAGTTTAATGCCCAGACCTGGTTGGCATGAAAATTTATCGTCAGGAAAAGACTTTTTGTAGCGGTTGGAATAACCAATATCGGTGAGCAGTTATCTCCTGATTCAGGAGTTTTGGCTTTCATTATGCCAACTTTTGGAGGTGATACCAACAGAGTTGCCACAAGCTTATTTATAGTCATTGATTTATAGTCATTGATTTGAAGACAAAGATAGTCATTAATAACGATTAGTCTATCGAACTCGTTCAGTAATCATGGCACTCAGCATCTAATATTTTTATAGGGAGATGGATTTAATTTACGTTAAACTCCGACCCTATAGAGGAGAAAATTACTGTTTTTGATTATACACTTTTTTGAGGGGAATTTTTATCCTCTTTGGGATTTATATACGATTTCGGCTATGGAAAATATAAATCCTAATTCAAAACATTTTGTTAATCCCAAAATAGATAGCCTATAGCTAACCAAAAGCCATAAATTAAATCATTTTTTATGAAATCAAGTCAATGTTTAACTAAAGCAAAACTTCTGAATTTGCACGAAACTGGAGAACGCAATTTCCCCGGAGTTAATTTGATCAGAGCAGATTTAACTGAAGCAAACCTAAGTCGCATTAATTTGAGTGCTGCCCATTTGCAGCGAGCTAATTTAGCCAAAGCTAAACTGATTGGCGCTCAACTTAAAGATGCAGATTTAAGTAAGGCTGATCTCAAGAATGCACTATTGATTGAAGCCACGCTTTCCCAAGCCGATCTGACGGCTGCAATTCTTAGGGAAGCAGATTTGAGTGGTGCGATTCTCACGGGCGCTACTCTACTCGATGCGGATCTACGACATGCTATCTTAATTGGCACAAGTCTGATCGATGCCAAAATGAAACGAGCAAAACTGGCAAAGGCAAACTGTACGGGAGCTAGCTTCAGTTGCGCTAGTCTCAAAGCCGCAGATTTGCAGGGAGTCATCTTAAATCGAGCCATTCTCAGCCAAGCAAATTTAAGGGGAGCAAACCTGAGAGGCGCTTGCTTAATTCGAGCCTATTTACATCGGGCAAATTTGCGAGATGCTAATTTAACAGGGGCTGACTTGAGTGATGCGGATCTCAAGGGCGCTGATCTGAGTCATGCTAATTTGTCAAGGGCTGACTTGAGTTGTGCGAATCTGAGTCACGCGAATCTTACGGGGGCTAATCTGACTGGCGCCCACTTGCAAAATGCGAATCTCAGTCTCGCCAATCTCAGTGGATTGCTCCTCAAAAAAGCCAATTTGCAGAGCGCCCAACTCAGCAAAGCCAACCTGAACCGAGCCAATTTATATAAAGCTAATTTGTCAGGGGCTAATTTGCTAGAGGCGAACTTAGAACATGCCAACTTAGCTGAGTCGAATCTCCAGCGAGCAGGTTTGCTTTTGGCTTATTTAAAGGATGCTAACTTAAGTCATGCCAATCTGAATGGGGCTAACTTAATTGGCGCTAATTTAATGGGAGCGGACTTAAGTGATGCCTCCTTAGCCGGAACTATCATGCCCAATGGTAGAATACACTCGTGACATCCTCCTACACCTTACCCGTAGGGTCGGTGTAGGCTTCCTTTGTGGCAATTTTACGGATTACGCTTCCGGCTCCTTCACTTCGTTCGAGGACAAGGTTTTATAGGTGGAAAAACGCCCAGCCCAACTTTCTGGAATTTATCTATCCCGAACAATCGCTAAACCGATGTGGATTCAAGGATTTGCAGCAATCCATGTCGTATCCCATAAAAAACTCGTTCAATGAGAATTCGTTCATGTTCCTTTAAGCTATCTTTATACAGTAAAGCACGTTTTAAAAATTGCTGATCGGAGGGGGTAATGCAGCGATTCATTAAAACCTTAGTCACTAAGTCTTCGATATTTGTCTGAGGCAGAGTAACGTTCATTGACTTCACAAATATTAAATGTTTATTTTTGTTGTCATAATTATGAATCATTTTCTAGATCAATTTTGTGATCGTCCTAAAAGATAGTTTGTGATTTTCCTAAAAGGTAAATCGTGATCTGTGATAAGGTTAGGTAGTGACATAGGTCACAAATGTATAAATAGAAAATTTACAGGCATTCACCAGAATTGAGAAAGGTTCCACCGGAACATCTCTCCTCAATTCTGCCTTTAGACTAATGAAAAACACAAAACTGGGATTAATCAGTGTACTCCTCCTCTCTATCTCTAGCCCACCAATGCTAGCGCAGACAGAGGCGGCATCCGAAACGGCTGATAACTTGAGAATCAAACCCCGTTTGGGAATTGGACATACGAGTTCTGGTGGTGGATTTGATGGATTTACCCGCCTAGAGGGATTTGTTCCCCTTTTGCAAACTCCAGGTAAAAATCTGACGTTTCTGGAAGGGCGACTCTTCCTGGATAACGATGATGCCAATTTGGGGGGTAATCTGATCCTGGGATATCGTACCTATAGTGCCAATTCCCATCGAATTTGGGGCGGTTATATGAGTTATGATAACCGCCATACAGGTCACAATACCTTTAATCAATTGGGGTTAGGCATAGAAAGTTTAGGAACTGTTTGGGATTTTCGGGTGAATGGTTATTTACCCATAGGCGATACACGCCAAGGAGTTGGTGATGCTGGAGTTCGAGATATTTTCTTTCGCCGCAATTTCTTGATTTTAGAACAGGGGCAAAACAAAGAAGCCGCCATGGGAGGGTGGGATGCAGAAGTTGGCGCAAAACTTGCTCGAATTGGTATAGATGGGGATCTGCGCGGCTATGGGGGATTGTATTGGTATGATGCAGCAGGGACTTCAGAGATATGGGGATGGCGAGTAAGATTGGAAGCGCGTCCTTCAGATAATTTTAATCTGGGGTTGTCCCTACAAAATGATGATTTATTTGGCACGAATTTAGTGTTTACAGTGGGAGCGACATTTCCCGGAAGTCGTCCCCAAGGGTTAGGGGATGAAGATGATCAAGTTTTGGCACGAGTAGCAGAATCGGTGCAGCGAACGAATGCAATTGTGATTGATCATCAAGATGATTTCCAAGACGTACCAGCGACGAATCCGGAAACAGGGGAACCTTATGTATTCCAGCATATCCGTTTAGGTGAAATGGGGGGAGAGGGTACGTTTGAAAATCCCTTTGGTATCGTTGAGAATGGGTTAGATCAAACGGTATCTGATGGCAATGATATTGTTTATGTACAACCCGGAACCAATCCAGGGATTCCGCCGTTTACAATTCCTGATCAAGTGCAGGTGTTATCCACAGGTCCAATTCAGCAAGTGGATACGATAGAACGAGGGATCGTGCAATTACCGCTATCGGGTGCGGGGGTACTCCCGACGATTACTCCAGGCGCGGCAGTTTCAGTGACAATGGGGAATCAAACTACCCTATCTGGGTTTTATATCCCTGATGCGGGTACTTTTGCGATTGAGGGAACGGAGATTGATACAGTAACAATTCGGGATAACGCGATCGCGAATTCCACTCAAGCTGGTATTGTGCTACTGGAGACGACAGGAAATGTCACCGTTACCGATAATAGTATTGATACGACAGGTGGTTTGGGTAATAGCGGATTTTTTATTGGGAATACGGCGGGTTCGATCAACCTCAACTTGATCAGAAATCAGATCCTAAATACCACAGGGGATGGGATGGATATTATTCTGTTTAATGCTGAGGACAGTACAGTAACCCTTTCTGAAAATATAATTAATGGTAATCAATTTAACGGTATTGGTGTCAGATTAGTGAATGCCATCAATGTTAACTTTGATGTTAATGAGAATACAATCGTGAGCAATGGCAGTACCGGACTTGTCTCTGAACTATTTGGCAATTCAAATTCAAGCGTCACAATTGTCAATAACCAGATTTCAGACAATCAGTTTAATGGAATTGCTATGGCACTAGTGGATAATTCCGATGGAATAGTCACCATAACCAACAATAATCTGAGGGGCAATCAAGAAGACGGGATTATCATGGGATTATTTGCAGATTCCGCTGAAACGGTTACAGTTTTAGATAATACGCTGTCGGACAATCAGTTTAATGGAATTGTCCTATTTATGCGGGATAATTCTCAAGGTGCATTCACTATTGCCAATAATACTATTTTAAATAATCAAAGGGATGGGATTATCTTCGCATTCTTGGATAATTCCAGTGGAATAGTAATGATTGAGGAAAATACCGTCGCGAGAAATCAGGGGCGGGGAATAACTGTAGACTCTACTACTGATACTGAAGGAGAAGTCATTGTCCAAAATAACCATATTTTTGAGAATGAAACGTTAGGGATTGCGGGTTTTATGATCGGGGAGTCAGATTTAGACGTCACGATTGACAACAATGAGATTTTGAATAATGGTCATCATGGTATTGGCGTTAGCATTCAAGAATCTGCCACATTGAGACTGACGATCACTGATAATCGAGTGGATAGGAATGGCTTTCAGGGCATTACACTCAATTTACCGGAACCGGATGGCATTTTTGTGGACGCACTCAATAATGCCACTCTTCAGCTACTACTAGAAAGAAACACAGTAATGGATAATGCTCGTTTTGGTGCGTTGATATTAGCAGAAGATCAGTCTGAACTTTTCGCGGGTGTCCGATTTAATACATTTACAGGAAACCTAGGTACTCTTGACAATGCCAATGGTTTTGTAGTACAAACTGGATCACTGACGAATCTTGAGCCGGAATCGACTATCTGTTTAGATTTGAGTAATAATACCAGCAAGAATGGTTTCTCTCTAAATTACATTGATCTTGACAGTACATTTAAAGCCGATACAACGGCAAATAATGGCACAATTTTGATACCCCAATTGCCTGTTGAGCCGCTAGGGGATTGTCCGGTTCCGTAGTGGCGTGGCACACCTAATTTGGTAAATTAGCTTGGGTTCGTTCGTAGTAAGGGCTTTAGCCCTAGATTCTGCCCTAGTAACAGGCGTCAACCCAACCTACAATCTATTCCACTATTTGAGCTGGAATGGCACGCTCAGATAAGGCTGGTGGGCAATGCCCACCCTACGGTATATAGCACTACGCACTAAGGTTAGGACATATCAAGAAAAATTCAAATCGCTTGACCCTGAATTTCGACAGGACTTCGGACGTTCGGCGAGCGCTCAGTCGAGCCGCGTGAGCGCGGCAACTGAGCCTGTCGAAGTTCAGTCGAACGCTCAATTGCTGCGAAGTCGAAGGGTCAATCCCTTGTCAGCTAAGCTTTTGTCTTCACTATTGCAAGAAAGCCTATTGCCTATTCCCTGGCGCGTAGCGCTATATCAATGGTTTTGCCGATATCAAACTGCAAATTTTCAGTGCAATTCATTAATGGATGCATGAGTTGGGTTCATACAGCGCTTTTCAAGTAAGTGAGGTACACAGACAGATCCCCGACTTCTCCAAGAAGTCGGGGATCTTGCTTAGTAAGTTCGTAGTAAGGGCTTTAGCGTTAGATTTTGGCGGGTTTAGTCACATCCCTTGTGAGATAAACGATAGTAGTGAAACCCGCCCCTACAGGTTCCCCAGATTCAACTCGCCAATAACTGAGACGGTGTAACTCGCCACAACTGTTCTAATTGTGACGCTGGCATAGTCAAGTATAAAACATCACCTGCCGCTAACGCTGTGTCCAATAAATCTCGACCGTGAAGCTTTTGATTTCGGGTTTCAATATATAGAGGAACAAACTCAATATCTAGGGTTAAATCTTTCACCCGCCGTCCACAGAACGGATGCTTCAGCGTAATCGTTGTTGCCAACGCCACCCACAGGGTATCCCCGGTCATGCCATTCCCTAAAATACGTCCACCTAAGGCGGCGGCGGCAAAGGCAGGTGTGGCTAATTCGGTGGGACTAAGTACCACCTCAAAATTAAAAACTTGCTGCACGCCTCGGGCAAATTGGGGGTCATGATTTCGCACCACGATGGGTAAATTGGGCGTTAAGGCTTTGGCACTTAAACTAATCTCGACATTAGTCATATCGCTACTGGTTACCGCTAATAAGGCTTCCGCTGTATGGATATTCGCCGCTTTTAAATGGGTCGCCAAACTCGCATCACCGATAATCACGGGGACTCCCAAGGAACGGGCAACACCGAGAAATCGATTGTGGGTATCGGGTTCAATGACAACCACGTCATAGCCATGAGTATGCAGTTGATTCATGATCTGGACACCAATACCCCCCAAGCCACAAACAATATAATGATGGCGACTGGGAACACGGGCAGCATCCAAAAATTGATTAAAACGAGTACCTAAAATAAAATCGTTGAGTAGGGCGTAACAAATCCCAATTACACCTGCCCCAACTAACATCATCACTGCCGTAAAAATCTTGATGCTGTCAGGTGCTAATTCTGCCACTTCTTCTTTCCCGCCAGCCCCAGTAATCATACCCACGGAAAAATAGAGGGCGTCAACAATTGAGGTATTCAACTGAACGCTAACGTAGGTGAGTGTGGCGATAAAAATAGTTAGCAGGAGGGCGAGAGTTCCGGCGAGAATGGGTTGACCATGGTGCTGAAACTGTCGCACGTTAGTGAGCACTTTAAACAGTCGGCGTAGCCAAGAACCCCGACGGCTGCGGATATTGGGTTGAGTGCCAACAATTATGCGATCGCCAGGTTGTAATTTTCGCCCTTGCACAACGGCTGACACCAAACTCACCTGCCCTTTTACGGGTCGATAGTAAATCAACATCCGCGATCGATCTTCCCACAACTCATTCAACTGACGCCCGTTCCAGGGATGAGACTCATGGATGTGTTCTTCGTGAATGGGCCAAGTTTGATTGAATAGTCGCAGTTGCCCAATCGCTTGATTCCCCATCGCGGCAAAGGCAAACACGGGGGCGGCTAATGCGGCTACACTGAGGCTAACATGGTTGGGCAGAATCTGATCCAAGCGATCGCCTAAGCTGTTGTTAAATAGCCGACTAATAATCCGAATCCGAGGATTGAGGACTCGGGCTTGGGTGAGAATAGCCAGATTCAAGGCATCATCGCTAGAGGTGATGACTAGGGTTTGCGCCTCCTGAATTCCAGCGGCGAGTAGGGTGGCAGCTGCGCGAAAATCGCCGATAATCAGATCTTGGCAGTTACCAGGAACCAGGCGATCGCTAATTCCGACAACAGAGGCTCCCTGTTGCTTTAATAGGGAGAAAATTTGATAGCCAGTGCGACCCAAGCCACAAACGATGATTCGGGGTTTCATGAATTTGTCTTATCCACAGACAGAGTTTTGCCTGGTCGTGTTTTGAACACCTATTTTCCTACAGATTTACCGCGACCATTGTAACCGAAGACACCAAGACTAGCAGAAATCTGGAAAAAAGTGATCCGGGTTGATCATTTATCCGGCAAATAGGGTGGCTTTTTTTGCGGTTATCAGCAGCAATCCCTGTTTATTGACGAAAGGAAATCCTTACTCTTAAACTTAATAGTAATTAACTAGAAAACAGTTTATGACCAAGCCTCCGATTCCTCCAGACCTACAAGAACTCAATCCTAAGAGGTTTAATCCCGAAAAACAAGCTTGGACTCAATCAACCGATGTTGTCAGTCACACAAATATCAGTGAACTAACACTGGTCACCTATAATATCTGGTTTTCCGACTATCATCGTCAACAACGCCACGAAGCTATACTGAAGCTTATTCAAGACTGTGATGCTGACGCGATCGCGTTGCAAGAGGTCACCCCAACCTCTCTCAAACTAATTTTAGAGCAAGACTGGGTTAGAAAGAATTACTATAGTTCCGACACCACAGGAGTAACAGTAAATCCTTATGGCGTTCTCTTACTGTCTAAGCTTCCTATAGATCGGTTATTTTTCTGCGAACTTATCAGTCAAATGAGCCGCAAATTCCTCTGTGCTGAATTGCAGCTTAATGGGCGAAATTTTAATATTGCTACGGTTCATTTAGAAAGCAAGAAGAAATTTGCATCCATCCGTGCTATGCAGCTTGCTGATATCTTTCCCCTATTGGAACAGTCCGATCATGCTGTACTCATGGGAGACTTTAATTTTTGTTCATCTTGGGAAGATGAGAACCGTAATATCGACTGTCGCTATCAAGATATGTGGGCAGTTCTCAGAGGTGATGAACCGGGCTATACTGAAGATACGGATATTAATCTAATGAGATTACAGCAAAAACAGAAACATAAAAAAGTTCGCTTTGACCGCATCTTACTCCGTTCGGCTGCTCCAGGTTGGCAGCCGCAATCCATTGAACGCCTGGGATTAGCACCTATTTTCCCTGATTGTCCTAATGTTTTCCCATCTGACCATTTTGGTTTAGTTGGTCATCTAGTCCAAAAAGGTAGAGGGGAGAATGTAGAGGGCAGAAGGCTATAAGGTTGAGGGGAAAAGATACAAATTGTTTCATTAGATGCCGACATAGGAATTCGGAAATCGCGTCACAATAGTATCGAAAGGAAAACGTTATTTATTCAAGAATAAGCTGTAATGCATTTAAATTGGGTATGAGTAGCGAACAAGATGCTCCTGGGTAGCGAGCAAGATGCTCCTGGGTAGCGAGCAAGATGCTCCTGGGTAGCGAGCAAGATGCTCGCACTACTACGGCAAGGATTGCGCCATTATTGATATTAAGGTTTAAATGCCGAACAGCTGATCACAGCGATCTCAATACGGCTCGGATAAGCTCTAATTTAATTTGTTTCTTTCCCTGCTTCCCTATTTACTCCCACGACAGCGATCAAACATCTGTTGGTACGTTTCCTGAAGCTCTGGATTGTCCACGACTATCTCTACACGCACGTTAACACAGCCGTGATTATCTTGCAGCGCGATCGCGGCTAAAAGATCGCTGGCTGCTTTAGGTGAAACAAATTCACCGTTGACAGTAGTCGTTGTCGGTAGACTCGTCTCTAAACTATCGGGAACACCTGTAACTTTCCCTTTCCCTAAATCAATTTCTGCCAGTTGTTTCGGTTCTTCACCAACTTGTTCAACGATTAATTTTTCCCGCCGTACAGGAACTTCTACTACACGGGTTTCAATTTCTTTGCGAACGACAACTTCACCGACTTTCTGCTTACTGCGGTTAACGACTAACTTTTCTTCTAGCAAGCGAATCATGTCTTCTTCGACTATCTCTGATGTCTGATCAGACTGTTCTAGATCACTATTCACTCTCTCTTCAGCATCCATAGCTTTTTCCGAATTAACAGCACTTGTAGAGATTACTGACGAGTGAGGTAAGTCCTCGGAAAGCTTTGCTGTTGGGGTTTCCCTTTTTTGATATACAGGCAAGTATTCAAGTTCCGCTGGTGATAGGTCAACAATTACAATTCTATTGTCTGGGTCAATTGTCTGAATGTGCTGGCGACTGAGGAGAAACCAGGGAGATTCAGCGTTTGTCCATTGGGCAGACATCACCATATAAAGCCGATGATTTTTTTCGACACAGAAATCCTCAACCCGTCCTAGGACTTCACCTTTTTGATTCACGATAGTAAAGAACGTGAATTTTTCTCTAAATTGATCTAATAGTTGTTTTATTTTACCCTTTGTATAACTGCTTTTAGGTTCTTCTTGGATCATAGCTTACTTCTCCAACTTACTAAACGTAGGGTGGGCAATGCCCACCCCCGTATCCACCAATTTATTTAGTTCAATCGGTGAAATTCAATCGCTTTCAGAATTCTACCGACGACCCTTGACGACAGGATTGCCATCTACATCGACTTCTAATTCTTCGCGGCGAACCGTTTCTTTGGCATCTACGGTGTCACGCTCAACTTCTTTCTTGACACCAACTTCTTCCCGGACAAAGGCTTTCTTATCGATATTGGCTGCCTCTTCATGAACTTCCACACGAGCAACTTCACCGTCGTGGAAATCGGCACTACCTGGTTGAACTTCGCGGGCTTCAGAGGGACTGTTCCGCTCAATTACAACCCGCTCTTTTTCTACAGGAACTGATACCTGAGCTGTTTCAGATTCTACGTGCTTACCTATAGCAACTTCACCGCTCTTGTAACGGTCTTTGTTGGCAATTAGTTTCTCTTCATACAGCTTGATATTTTTATGATCCTGCTCAGTAGTAGCGTAGAGTTCAGGCTCATGATCATAAGTGTAGGTGTCGCGATTATAGGTTGTCGCTTGAGCCGATGTTGATGGCGTCGAGCGATTAGTCGCCATAGGCCGGTAGACGTTGCGGACTCGTTCTTCGTAGTCGTAGTCGATGCTCATGTTGTCATGATATTCCGGTAAGCTTTCGGCTTGCGCTTTGGTCATACCGATCACATAAACCCGATGACGGTCATAGTCCATCCGAGCATAACCTACAGGTAACAAGACATTTTTACCAAAGATCCAGAACCCTGTATCAATGACTAGATACCGGAAACGACCATTTTCATCCAGAAGAGCATCATGAACTTCACCGATTTTCTCTTCTCGATCAGAGTAGACATCATATCCTTTAATGTCATCACCACCGAAAATCTGTTCTTTATAGTTAGGGTAAAATTTGTCTATTTTGATGAGATTCATAGAATAGTCTCCGTGTTTCTTTATCTTTGAGAGTTTAACTCTCGCAATCTACTTTCAGATTACAGAAAAAAGACCTTTTGTGAATCCATCAAAAGACATAAACCAAAGTAGTTAGTGATTTTTTTTACAATGATACGGTGATTTCTTTAGCTTGAGAATATTTGTGCTAATTGACTAACTTTCTTCTACGCAAATTCCTTAAATTTAACAATATCCCCTTAGGCTACAGGATTTCATCAAATACAATATATAAATTCCCATAAAATAACACGATGAATTATCTGTTTTTATCCTCCTATAGGAATAGATTAAATTAGGTATAGTAAATAAAGATAACTCAGAAGGAGTGGGATTAACCCCTTTGATGCAATATCACGTTATTTACGACGGCAACTGCAATCTTTGTGTCACCTTAGTGCAGCTTCTGGAAAATCTGGATCAAGGACAGCAGTTTGATTACATTCCCATGCAGGATGAAGCCACCTGTGAAACCTTTGGCATTACCCCCCAAGACTGCGAAATGGGAATGATTCTTATCGATAGGGCATCCCCGGAACGTCGGTGGCAAGGGAGTGAGGCGGCTGAGGAAATTGGGCGTCTGTTGCCCATGGGCGAGGTGTTCGTCTCAGCATACCGGGCAATGCCTGGAATGAAATGGCTCGGCGATCGCACATATCAACAGGTTCGTGATCATCGGTATAGTTGGTTTGGCAAGCGATCGAGTACCTACAATTCAGCTTATCCTCTGGGATGTCAGGATAACCAAAATTGCCAGACGTAATAAGTGTTTCTTGAGAGCCAATGGCAACTTATACCCTGTAAGGAGCGTCTATTGTTTGAGTGCCTGAACTGTAGCTATTTTAATTTTATGTACCATGATTAATCCTTTCTCCTTCTGCTCTCATCGTCACCGTCGTCGTTTATTATATCCGTTTGTGTCAGCGATCTTGACGTTTAGCCTGATCGTGGGTACACCTCAGGTGAGTCAAGCAATTCCCTGGCTGGATCTGATTTTCCGAGGCGTCCAGATTATCCAACTTTCCAATATTTCTGAGCGCCAGGAAGTCGAGATCGGGCAGCAGATCAATCAGCAGTTGGTGAGAAACCAGATCCAACTCTATCGCAATTCCAGTGTCAACCGTTACATTGATCAGATTGGTCAGCGATTGGCAAAAGAAACTCAACGCTCGACGATTCCCTATACGTTTCAGGTGGTTAGGGATGACGGCATTAATGCCTTCGCGACTACGGGGGGTTTTATTTATTTGCACACAGGTTTGATTGAAGCGGCGGACAATGAGGCTCAACTGGCTAGTGTAATTGCCCATGAAATCGGGCATATCGAAGAAGAACACATGATTGAACAAATGCGCCAGACAGCGATCGCCAGGGGAGTAGCCGTTGCCGCCGGTCTAGATCGCAATACCTTAGTCAATATTGGCGTAGACTTGGCGCTGCGGTTACCCAATAGTCGTGAAGATGAATTTGAGGCGGATCAAGTTGGGTTAGACATCCTCAAAAAAGCAGGCTATGCACCGTCAGCCATGGTAAATTTCATGGAAAAACTCCAGAAGAAAAGCGGTTCCGTCCCCTCTTTCCTCAGCACTCATCCAGGCGTTGGCGATCGCATTAACGCATTGAATCAGGCGATCGATCCGGCTGAAGCTACTGTCGGTGATGGTTTGGATGAAAGTGCCTATAAAGCCAAAATTCGCCCCCTGCAATAGGATTATCTCTGGTAGCAACATCCATCCCTAGTTCTTTGGGTTCCCAGCTTCCCAGACGTGCCATGGCACGTCTCTACATTGCTTCCCCATACTGCACTAGGAACGGAGTACAGAACGACGTGGTAAGAGTTGTGAAGGTTCTACCCTTGTCACCGCCTCCTCAAGTGGCATTTGGCGAACCCGTTGTTTAAAAACATTGGCTTGATAAACCCGTGAGTTTGTCAGGTCTAATCCTGTGAGCCAACCACTTTTCGGGTGATACGCGCCCGTGTCAATATCCAACCATCCTCTACCTTGGGCAATTCGTCCCGGTTGTACTCCTGGCAAGGTAAAGGTAATCGTATGACCAATGATAATTAACTTATCGGTAAAATAAGGCTCTTGAATGCTATGAAATTCGTCTCTAATCCAACAGAATTGTTCTGTCGTTTGCTTTTCTAAGGGTAAACGGGGATGAACTCCAGCATGGACTAACCATGTATCTCCCAAATCGAGATGGGTGGGTAAGGTACGCATCCACTCGATATGGTCTTGGCGGACACCACTCTCACCATAACTATTGATGGTACTGTGACCGCCACTATAGAGCCATGCTTGCAGGGCTGGACCATAGATTTCTCCCTGACCCAGGATTTCTAATAGCATTTGCTCATGATTGCCTAGCAAGCAAGGATAAGGGCTTTGCTTGACAAATTCAACAACTTGAGAGCTTTGGGAACCCCTATCAATTAAGTCTCCCAAAAAATAGACTTGATCGTCTTTGCTAGGAGCGATCGCATCCAATAAGGTCATTAGGGTATCGTAGTGCCCATGCACGTCACCGATAACAATCCGACGGTGAGTCATTGTTTATTGATCCAAATCCGTGTCGTCAAATAATAGGTAGCACCCATAAACGTTTACTTGCACCAGTTTGGTTACCAAAAGCTGGACTATTGTGTGCCGAGGTATGTTTACCAGGGGTAGGCAAGATTCTCAGGGTCAGGATACTCTATTATCTATTAGTTAAAACAAGTGCTAACATCTATCTTCCGGGTTTCAGAGGAAATTCATTAAATTTCACACCTTTTCCGCTGAGCATCCAGCACGCCATTGATAAATACCAGTTTCCTCGAATACCAGTCTCTATCCTAATCATCTTCCCCCTATTGTGATTCAAAAGACAGTTCGATGTCACCAAAACCTGTGTTAGATTCTCCCTGGGTAATGATTCATACCCTCCAACAACCCACGAGCTGGACTTGGGTTGAACAAGCCCTAGCTCACCTTGATCTCATTCTACTCGACCATTCCCAATGCGAACGCAAAGCGGCAGGTGTAGCCCTGAATTTAATCTTTCGCTATCCATCGAGTACGCAACTGGTTCGTCAGCTTACCGCGATCGCGCGTGAGGAACTGGATCACTTTGAGCAGGTCAATCAATGGTTGGAACGACGGGGTATTCCTTTAGCTTCCCTCTCTCCCTCGCCTTATGGTGCTAAACTGAAAGCCCAGATTCGTCGTCATGAACCGGATCGGCTATTAGATTCTTTACTGGTTGCCGCTTTAATTGAGGCTCGCTCTAACGAACGGCTGGGATTACTGGCAACTCACTGTCCTGACCCGGAACTCGCCGCGTTTTATCAAGGTTTGATGACATCTGAAGCACGACATTACGGGGTTTACTGGGTGCTAGCGGACACCTATTTTGAGCGGGAGGTTGTCAGCCAGAGGTTAGCAGAACTGGCGACGGTAGAAAGTCAGTTACTTAGCACGCTTTACCCAGAACCTCGAATTCACAGTTAAGGTTAGGGTGAGGGAATTAAGCGAGTTAGTTTTGTGACCTATTATTTTTACTTATGTATAAATGATAACTTTCTCCAGAATTTATTCTAAAGAATTGATAAGTTTAACCCACAAATTGAACCAATTAAGTTACCTCAGAGTATAGTCAAAGTGATCAGTCAACAGTCACTCTACCTAGGAGATGCTAACGATGAATCTAGCAAAGACTTCAACAGTCCTTGGCTTAGTTGCTGGCGGTACTCTGGCTTTATCGGCGATGCCAGCAGACGCTGCCTCATTTAACAATGGGGGTATTTTGTTTGATACCGATACGAAAGTTGATTTTGAGTTCCTGGAATCTCACGGTAAGTTCCAATCAACCCTGTTTATTGTAGAAGCAACCGATAAAAATACACCCGTATATACCCTGTTTACCGAGAACGAGGCATTTGATACGGATAGTTCAGATTTTATGGGGACTTGCCCCACCTCTGTCACAGCACCTGATGGGTCCTGTACAAACTGGTTCGAGTTTCAAGGTGGTGTAGAGTATAGCTTACTGCTTGACTCTGGTAACAATGGTAAGGTTTGGTCAACAGATCTATTGAATATGCCTGTCGAGACACTGGCATTGTTTAAGTTTGAACAAACTGATGCTGGCAAGTACACGATTGACTTTGAAGATAAGGGAATTGCTCCTTATGACTTCAACGACTTTTCGATCACGGCGCAAGTAACAGATATCCCTGAACCCACTACTTTGGTCGGTTTAGGATTAATTGGTGGGGCATTGGCTCTGACCCGTCGTCGTAAAGCTCAGTAAAGTTCTGAAGCGATCGCGCTTTGAATGCCTCTTAGCTTCAAGCTGGCTTAATCATGTTTCTATTCAAAAACCCACACTAAGCTGACATTATAGTGTGGGTTTTTGGCTGTTCATCAGTATCACTTAGGTTCAACCGGATGCTGTCCGTAAAATGGTAATGCTTGTGACCAATGAGGGCGCTTGCCTTGTTGCCAATCTAAATAAGCTAAGTCTAATAGGCTAGTAACACAGGTTCCTAAATTAACGGATACCTCAATCAGTTGATAGGGGAGGTTTTGAGTGTCGAGGACGTGTTGCCAGATATCAGGTGTCATCACCCCATCAGGTACAAGCGGTGTCAAGCTAGAACCCTCTGAGGAGAGTTGATAGATTGCAGTATACAACTGCCCCCGTCGAGCTGGCATTTGTAGTGCGATCGCTCTTTCGTGTGAGGTTTCCCGATGCTCTTTCCCTTGAAGCGTTGCCGACCAAGCCACGGCTGCCAGAGTGGAAATGGCAAATAACGGAATATCCAGTTGCTGTGCCAACGTTCGGGCTGTTACCACACCAATACGAGTGCCTGTAAAACTGCCCGGACCTTTGGCGACGGCAATAAATGCCACATCTGACCAAGCGTTTGGGAGTAAAAACTCACTCAAGTGCTGATGTAAATGAGTTGATAAATCTCGTCCCAAATCCCAGGTAGCTGCACGAGGCTCACTCTGAAAATTACTAATGGCTAATCCGAGTTGGGGACTGGTGGTATGTAGGGCTAAACCGTATTGGTTGTCATTGGTCATTGGTCATTGGTCATTGGTCATTTGTCATACTCGAAGAGCGTGAGAAGCAAGCTACGTTATTTGTCATTCCTCATTCTCCTCAGTAGTTTCGGGTTTCTTGGGTAGGGGAGCTTCTGGGGGAGCAGGCGCTTTTTTCATGTTTTCTAGGGGGTCGCCAACAGACTCAAACGGGGGTTCGCTGACCGATTCAGAAGACTCAGCCGATTGGGGAACCTTTTGAGAAGGGGCTGGCGGTTCTGGCGGTTGAGATTGATTTGGGGATGCTGGGGATGAATTAGGTAAAGGTTTAGGGGTTGAAGTTGGCGATTTTTTCTCAGAGGAGGGTGATTCTGTAGGAGTGGATGAAGGGTCTTCAGAAGTTGGTGAGGGAGAGGGTTCAACTGAATCACTCGATTTTTTTGGGAATCCGGGAAAAGAGCGGCGAGAGGGTTTCTGTTCCTGCTCTGAGGAAGGGGCATTTTTGTCCTGGCTGGGTTCAGTCGTTTCTTGGAACGTATCCTCACTATCATTAAGTTCGGTATCAGAGTTTAGGGGTTCCTCTGGGGATGAGGGTTCAGCCGCTGGTGGAGTTGAGACATTTTGAGACTGATACCAAATCGTTCCCAATCCGACTAAACCTGTAGCAATTACAGCGCTCATTCCCAGTAAAACGGGAGAAACACCTAAGCGTCGATGCAAAGGCGTATATTGAGTGGGCTGGGACTCTCGCTGACGGGAACTGGCTTCCTGTGGTGGGGTTAACGCAATAGTGGCTCCGTTGGTTGTTGATACAGGATGGGAGAGGAATTCCTGGTTGGGTTCAAAGGATACATCCGGCAACAGGGATAGCCATTCGGCTACCGATGAAGGGCGATAACGCGCCTCAATTGCCATCCCGCGCATGACAGCTTGATTTACGGCAGCACTGAGTTGGGGTTGGAGATCACGGGGAGCAGGCATAGGTTGGCGCTCCCGGATAACGGCGGGTGTGGGGATTTGGGCAGTTAAAAGGGTATAGAGAGTGGCGGCTAAACCGTAAACATCGGAGGCTGGGGTGCGTTTTTCTTTGATTAAATACTGTTCTAAAGGAGCATAGCCCTCAGACAGCATGTTAGTGTGGGTTTGAGTTGTATTCAGGCTAAATTCTCGTGCAATGCCAAAGTCGATGAGGACAACTTGATGTGTTCCTTCTCGTCGGATGATATTGGCAGGTTTAATATCGCGGTGGAGTAAACCTTTTTGATGGACTACGGTTAAAGCGTCCCCAATTTGGCAGATGTAATGAATGGCGGTGGCTTCACGGAGGGGTTTGCCGGGATGTAAAATCTCTTGTAAGGTCTGACCGTCTACATAGTCCATGACCATGTAGGGCCACCCTGCTTCCACAAAGAAGTCACTGACTCGGACAATATTGGGATGGGTACATAAGGCGAGCCGTCGTGCTTCATCCTGGAATAGGCGTTGAAACCGAGAGCAGTCGGGGTTACGATGCATGGACTCGTCTAGGGTTTTAATCACCACCACCTGCCCTAAATAGTGATGGGTGGCTTTATAGGTGATGCCAAAGCCCCCTCGTCCTAATTCTTGCTCTAGAGTGTATTTGCCACCCTGTAGGGTTTTACCAACTAACGAGTTCATACACTGACCTTAGGGTTGAGAAAAAATTGTCAGTTCAGAATTCACTTTAACTCAGAATATCTAGATTTAGGGATAAGGTGTCAGGGAATGGGAACGATGGGGGAGCTGGGGGAGCAGAGGGAGCTGGGGGAGCTGGGGGAGCTGGGGGAGCTGGGGGAGCTGGGGGAGCAGAGGGAGCTGGGGGAGCTGGGGGAGCAGAGGGAGCTGGGGGAGCTGGGGGAGCTGGGGGAGCAGAGGGAGCTGGGGGAGCTGGGGGAGCAGGGGAAGATGGGGCAGTTTTTCGGTTGTCACCCGGATGTCACTAAATGTAATCAGTGTAACTAACCTCTCACTTCCTTACCCCACTCTCTCCAATCAATCCGTGAAATCAGTGTTTTGACGAATGACGAATGACAAATAACAAAGGACAAAGGACAAATAACCAATGACTGATATTTACCAATCTGCCATTCGCCCCATTCTATTTTCGCTGGTGAAGGCAGATCCGGAGTGGGCGCACGAACAGACAATGCATTTGTTAGGTTGGCTAGATCGTACATACAAATCCTCCTCAACTCCTTGGCTTTCCTCTCAATTGCACCAAGCCTTTTGCCTGAGTGATGTTCGCTTAGAACAAACCTTATGGGGACTGAAATTCCCTAATCCTCTAGGTTTAGCCGCCGGATTTGATAAAGATGGGGTAGCAGCTCGAATTTGGCGTATCTTTGGGTTTGGCTTTGCTGAACTTGGAACCGTTACCAGTCACGCCCAACCCGGAAACCCCCAACCCCGGTTGTTTCGTTTACTCCAAGATAGAGCCGTTCTCAACCGCATGGGGTTTAATAATCGAGGGGCGCAAGCGTTGGCAGACCGATTAGGAGCGATCGCGCATCAGCCGTTTGAGCCGATCCCGTTGGGGATCAATCTGGGTAAGTCTAAGGTAACACCCTTAGAAGAGGCAGCAACGGACTATTTAGCCAGTTTCCGCCTACTTAAGCCCTGGGGGGATTATTTTGTGGTTAATGTAAGTTCACCGAATACACCCGGATTGCGATCGCTACAAGATGCTGAACAACTGCGAATCATTTTGGAGACGTTGCAACAGGATAATCAAGGGCAAAAGCCGCTTTTAGTCAAGATTGCACCGGATTTGGAGTGGGACGCGATCGCGGATGTTGTTGATTTAGCTCAAACCTATCAGCTTGCGGGAATTGTGGCGACGAATACAACGATTCGCCGGGATATCCTGAAAACCCAAGTCATCGCCGCCACAGGTAAACCCGTGACTGAAGAAGCTGGCGGAATTAGTGGTGCGCCACTGCGGGAACGTTCCACAGAGGTGATTCGGTTTATTCACCAGCAAACCCAAGGAAAATTACCGATTATCGGCGTGGGGGGAATTTTTACCGCCGAGGATGCGTGGGAAAAACTCACCGCCGGAGCTAGCTTGATTCAAGTGTACACCGGATTAGTCTATGAAGGACCCTGGATGGCACGGCGAATCATGCAGGGATTGTTAAAAAAATTGGAAGAACAAGGATTGAGTTCGATTACTCAGGTGGTGGAGCAGGCACAAGCCTCTACCGAGTGAAGCTGAGTCCGGGTAAAGGCTTTGTCAACACCAGTCTGCCTTTACAGCCTACTAGGGTGGATAACACTGCACGAATCATCAGGTTATCCCTAGCCACAACTTTTTTTCAATACTAGAATAGTATAGAATGAAGACCATTCTAGAGATAGATATTGTTGTTGAGTTTTGTAACAATATCACGCTCAATAACTTGCCTTAAATCTAGTAGGTCAGTATTATTAGTTCACTGAGAAAGAGTAACTTGATCAGGAAACGCCAATTAGGCAGACTCATTTGACAAGCACTTAAACGCTTACGTCAAGTGTAGATCTTTCATCTAGGATAGTATCCTTTTTTTTGTACCTTCGGGTCAGAGTAACGAATAGACAACGAAGCTCTCTATCGTGGAGTCACTCACCACCAAATTTTCAATCTACTGAGGTTATTTATGTGGGAAACAGTTTTTATCGGAGCCATCGCATTTTACGTAATCATGTTGCCGATTTTCTTTAGCCGATGGTTAGATTTCATGCAACATGATGACAGCCTGTCCCAAAACGAGAAATTTTCCTCTTGGGTGCTTTTGCTTATTGCTACTATCCTGTGGCCCATCGTCGTGCCAATATCTTATCTAGAACTGTTAGATGCCCGCAAAACATTTAATAATTACTGAAGCCGTTCAGGATTCAGGATCACGGTATAGATTGAGTCGTCATCAGACACAACTCGCCACCTTTGCCACCTTTGTCAAAAATATAGGTAATTGGCGAACCGTTTAGTTATTAATGTTACGATTTGTCAATTAAGTTAGAGGGCAAAGGGTGCATCCTGCACTAGGATGCTCAGAAAGCCACTTCACCGCCATCATTGGTCATTGGGTAAAAATAAATGACAAAGAACCAATGATAAATGGCAAAACTACGACTGAATTTCACTAACAACCATTGGCTAATCGGTTTTTCCTTAGCCGCCTTTTTCCTGGGAAGTATTTCTCTAGGGAATGTACCGCTACGAGACTGGGATGAAAGCACTCGCGCCCTAATTGCCAGAGAGATTTATCGCACCGGGAATTGGCTGCATCCGACACTTCACGGGGAACCCTATCTACTCAAACCCCCGTTAGTGGATTGGTTAATGGCTCTGTCGTATAAATTTTGGGGAATTGGAGAATTAACCACTCGCCTACCGGGAGCATTTTTGTCTGCTTGTGGGGTTCCGCTACTCTATTTGTTGGGGCGAGAACTTTTTGCTCAACGTCTCCCGGCTATATTTGCGGCTAGCGTTTATTTGACGTTGTTACCTGTGGTGCGTCATGGGCGTCTGGCGATGCTGGATGGTACGGTGGTGTCGTTTTTTCTGCTATTGCTAGTGTGTCTGCTGAAAGCGCGTCAGGATAAGCGTTGGGCGGTTGGGATGGGGATTAGCCTGGGATTGATTACGTTAACCAAAGGGATTTTGGTGATCCTGTTGGGTGCGATCGCGTTTGGGTTTCTCTTGGCTGATGGACAATGGGCGCAGTTAAAGAGTCCCTATTTGGGGCTAGGTATTCTCTTGGGGAGTACACCTGCGATCGCGTGGTATGCAGTTCAGTGGCAGTATTATGGCGAAACCTTTTGGCAGGTGCATTTTCAGGCGCAGGGGTTGAACCGCATTTCGGAATCCGTGGAGGGAAATCAGGGTGCGCCTTGGTATTATTTGCTGGAATTACTCAAATACAGCTTTCCCTGGTTCCTGTTTTGGTTTGGCGGATTGGCGCTAGCTTGGCATCATCGTCAACGGAGTTGGGGCAAGCTGGTACTAATTGGTACTGTTGGCTATCTGGGGGCGATTTCCCTGATAGGAACAAAGTTGCCTTGGTACATTATGCCGTTATACCCTTTTTTTGCTCTAGCCGTTGGCATGTTCTTAGCACAATTGTGGCAAGAAAGCAAGCATTATCCCCAAGTTTTAGTCTGGCTTTTGGGGTTAATGGCAGTTGCTGGGGTGGGGGGATGTGTTTATTTTATCCTGGCAGATCCGCAGCCTGTGTTGATTATGATGGGAGTGGTTGTGGCGTTAACAATGGGTTTAGCAGCTTGGCAGGTTTACCAGCATAATCGCCAATTTATCCCGATTTTATTGGGCGGAACTTACGTGGCGTTGTTGCTGTTGATCATGTCTACATCCTGGGTTTGGGAATTAAATGAAGCCTTTGCGGTGAAACCAGTTGCCCAGTTGATTCAGGAACACACGCCCCCAGACACGGTGGTTTATACATCTTATGGTTATCGGCGTCCCAGTTTAGATTTTTATAGCGATCGCCAAGTGATTCCGACGGATACAACTCAGTTGCAACAGTTGGCGTCAACGTCGGCGTATTTACTGGTGGATGAGTCAACGTTGGCAGGATTACCCGTTCGCGATCGCGTCATTCTTGGTAGTAGCGAAGGCTTCACCTTAATTGCAATTCTCGATTGAGTGACCGAAAAATAGGGGGAGTTTGAGGGGGTGGAACGCAAGCCCCTGTCATTACTATGCACGGGGATAAGTTTCACCCCCTCAAATAAACAATTGAGCGACAGCGAATCATTATATGGCAGCCATGTTGTAT
>NZ_JAVJQP010000104.1:0-25412 GCF_040218875.1 Coleofasciculus sp. D1-CHI-01 | reverse complement strand
CCCTACAAATTGTCCCTAAACCCGCCCCTACAAATTGTCCCTAAACCCGCCCCTACAAATTGTCCCTAAACCCGCCCCTACAAATTGTCCCTAAACCCGCCCCTACAAATTGTCCCTAAACCCGCCCCTACAAATTTTCTTTAAACTCCAACGAATGCGGGGTTATTATTTCCTAGCGTTCTCTACTGAATCAAAATTACCGCCTCTTGCGCTTTCGCATTAAGCGCTTTCTTCAATTCCCGCCCCACCTTATTAATTAATTCATCAAACGCCTCCTGATTCTCAATCAGTTGTTCTCGAAACACCTTCTCTAACTCGGGCCTCATTTGCTCGCACGTCGAGTTAATCTTATTGTCATTCAACAGAAACTGACGACTCCAACTGGGAATATCTAACTTTGTCTTAATCGCTTCCTGGGTTTTGCTGCGTGTGATTTCCACGCCAGCCGCTAGTACCGAAATCCCATAAATGACTAATAGGGGCCAAGCCAAATGCCCGGTTAAAATCAAGGCAATAATCCCGCCAACCGTTCCCCCACCAATCACGAGATTAACAATTAATAAAACCGTATCCGCCAAGATAGCATCGCCCACGGAGATTTCGGGGTTCACGACATCCGGATCAATCCCTTCCTCAAATCGTAAACTACTTCGGGGTATCTGATATCTTTGACAAATTGGGTCAGTTTCCACCGATAATTCGGGCTGAATTTTGCTGTTAAACCAGGTAATCGATTGATTTTTGACAATCTGTCGGGCAGATTCAGTTCCCTTCTTTCCCAGAGAATCATTCTTAATCCACGCCTCCGCCTTCTGCTTCATCCGAGTTTCTAAGTCACCTAATGTCCGAATTTTATTCATGCGCCAGTCTTGTAAACTGGGTTTAACTGCATTTTCAATTAACCCCTGGGATAGCGGTTTAATCAGCAGTTCAATTAACTCAGGAATATGTCTTTCAATAATCGATTTTAGTTTCTCAGAATCAAACCGTTGATCTACTTCTTTTTTAAAAGCTTCCGCCCGTAAATCCCAGCGTCCAACTCGTGCTAATCCTAGAGCGATACACCGTTCCGGTTCAGGATCAGGACGCACCTGGGTGGCGGGTTCGGGGAAAATGTCTTCACAAATCTGACGGGTAAATTGCATCCGCGATGCACCCCCTGTCATTAATATAACTTTTGGAGTTATTCCTTGTTTACCTAAGGTTTCTTTTGCTTCAATAACTGACTCTCGAAACGATTCAATCCAACTTTTCCCATCCAATTCTGTTAATGGTTGATTCAATATCTCCGTCATAACGGTTTTATTGACTTGGGGGATAAAATAAATCTGTTCGTTAATCGATTCAAAGCCACGAGCAAAGGATTGGGGATGGCTGTAGACTTGTTCGTTAGAAAAATAATCTTCCTTGGCTTTCCGGCTAGCCAAGAGACAACGGGATTTATGATGGGGATATTCCTCAAACACCCATTTTAATAAGGCGGTATCTTCATAGTTCGCCACAGTGCGCTCAAAAATTGCTCGGTCAATCAGGAATGCACCTAGGGTATTACTGCCAAAATCCAGGGGAATTTCATGTAAACTCTTGACTAACGTAAAATCGGTTGTGGACGAGCCAATATCAATAATCAGTACCGCCGATTTGAGCTTATCATAGTCCAACTTTCCCGCTTCCTTTGCCTGCATAAACGCCGCCCGTGATTCGGGAACCACGCTGAGGCGGGGAATTCCGGCGGCTTTACAGATGGTTTGGTAATCTTGGCGATCGCGCTTTGACCAGCCAGAGGGACAACCGACGAAAAAATGGCTCTTTTCTTCCCCTTCCAGTTGTTTGCTTTTTTGCAAAAGTCTGTAGTAGGTTTCTAGAAAATGGCGGATGGTTTTGCGGTAATCTAGATCAGTATTTGGTTTTTGTTTAAAGGCAATATCCAGTTGAGTTACACCCACTTGAATTAAAGCCTGTTCCCCCACCAAATAACCCAAATCCGGATGCCAGCCTAAGGCGGTGATTTGCACTTTTTTATTATTCACCTCCAGCATTTCTGGGGGGTCAATGCTCTCTACTAGCGCTTTCGCCACGGCTGTTTCACCGTGTCCTAAATCAAATCCAATGGTTTCTAAAACGTGCATATTATCTGGAAGAATAGGAGATAATGGGGACGTGTTTAGGGTTGAAATACTTTCGTTGTGTTCAGAGTTGGTTAAGGAAACTACATCAGTCATAATTAATTATTTATTAAGTTCTCGGTTCAATTACCCGTCCCCGCCGCAATAGGCGATCGCCTTTCACTAAAGCGGGCGCAATTGTAATATACTCTTTAGCATTGGGGTTGATACTTGGCTCGAAGTCAAAATACTCCCGATGACTCTTGACATCCTCCGGTTGATAGAGTTTGGCTTCAATCCCCTGCTCAACCAAAATTTGGGGTATCAGTTTAGTCAGTTCTAGCGCCATCTGAGGCTTTTCTAGAAAAGATGCGCCTATCAACCGTTGTAGCAGATTTAATAATTCAGGTTGTTCCTCAATTGCATTCGCATCGACGGTTTTCTTCCCATCTTGGGCTTGAGCAACGGCTAAATCAATGGTGTTGAGAGCATCGGCTATATTATCTAACAAGACTTGACTATCGATTCGTAGGGTAAGCTGAGAGGCGGTTGATTCAAGTGCGTCTGTAGGGTTTTCTGGAGAACCTTTATCGAGTTGAGAGACAACCTCTAGCCCAACCAACAACGCCATCAGCAAAATATCTAACCACGCTCCGGGCGCATCGGAACTCAAGTTGAACAGCGAATCCAAGATACCGATACAGAGAAGTCCCTGAAGAACTTTGAGAATGAGGCGTTTGGGAGACAATCGTCGCCCTGTTTGGTCCTCTGACTCCGGTTCAGGGGTGGTAACCCGCATCGGGTTAGTGGGATTCGCCGCCGCTAGCGTCGCCACAGACTGGCGCAGTGCATCCAGGAAAAAAGCCGCCAGACGCACTTGAGAGACACTCAGTCCCCCAATGTAACTGCTTTCCAGAGTATTGAGTTGGTTTTGCACCAGCATCACCACCTGTTCTGGATTTGTGGTTTTCTCGATCGCGCCTTGCAGTTCCTGCCGTTGTTTGCTAAAAAGCGTTAGTAATGTGGTCATCGCCTATTGTGAGACTATGGCACTGCTTCTAAGTGATACTCTAAAGCAGTTCTTAGTGGTGTGGAATACTCTCCTAAGCTTATCGTTGATGGTTCATCCTAGGTAAACCTCTGGCTGTGAAGTCATCCCAACAACATTGTAGAGACGTTGCATGCAACGTCTCTACACAAAAGCAAAGGTTATGAATTAACTAACGCCGCCGTGACTGTTGTTTCTTGAACAACGCGCCAAATCCCAACGCCAACCCTGAACCCAGAATCGTCAGGGGTTCCGGTACAGAATCATAAGCGTGGTTGTCGCTTTCAAAGGCGATAGTGTCATCCTCACCCTGTTGAGTCAGCACTACTCTATCAAACCATTGCTGTGATCCCTCAGCCGAGAAATTGATATAAGGATTGTTAGATTCCTCTGTTTGATTATCTCCCCCAACGCCAGGTTCCACTCCCAAACCGACAAAATCATCAGGCGTAAACCGGGCTAAACGGGTATCACCTCGGAAAAATTCAATTTGATTACTCGAATCCATAGACCCCCAATGCATCCCCCAATAGCTGGAGGGTTTAGGTAACTGAATCGAGACTTGCTCAATGTCTTCATCATCCTGAGAATTGGTCGGTAGTGATAGGTAAGCTGATGTGTTATTTTGGGTTGGACTGGAAAAGGGAACTGCTCCTTTTGTGGGTACGAGTGCGCCACCGTTGTTAATCACTAATGCGTCGTCTGGAGAGTACGTTGCTCCTTTTTGATTAACCGCACCAACCTCTGTAAAGTCAAGGTCAGGCGCATCATTGAAATCAATCACCACAGCACCAGGTCTACTGGTCGTTAGTCCTTCACTTCCGGCTGGGCTACCTTTAAGTTCACCGCCCGTGGTAATCGTAAAACCACTGAGGGAAATAACCCCTATCATAGCCGTTGCTGTGGCTGCCACGGTAGTGATGATTGATGCATCCTTATTGATTGTCATAGGTTTATCAAGCTCATCTAGTCTTTATAAAGAGAACTTTATTTGTTCCTCTAGGTAGATGTTAATTTAATAAAGCTGGCTTTTAGGTGAAGCTTCCGTGAAGATAGCAGAATTAGTAGCAGTGTTTATATAAAGATTTGGTAAAAGGAAAATTACTATTGGTTTAGCGAAGTCAGGAATCCGAGGAAAAATCTAATGGTTATCAATCCGTTTCAGTCATCCACACAACATTGTAGAGACGTTGCATGCAACGTCTCTACACAGAAGAGGTTATGAGAAAAAAGTTAAGTTACTAACGCCGCCGTGACTGTTGTTTCTTGAAAATAGCACCAAATCCTAAAGCCAAGCCGGAACCTAGAATGGTGAGAGGTTCGGGAACTGGACGATAAGCGTGGTTGTCGCTTTCAAAGGCAATGTTATTATTGTTACCCAGTTGAGTCAGTCGTACACCGTTAAACCATTCTCCTGAGTTATCAGAAAAGAAATTAACGTAGGGATTCGCTCTTGCAAGTCCTTGGTTCTCAGGACCGCCTCCGGCTTCTACATCTAAACCTAAAGCGGTTAAATCATCTGGGGTAAAGGTCGCTAAGACTGTACCATCTCGCAAAAATTCAATTTGGTTAGCTGGGCTATTGGCACTTGCATCGTCCATTGAACCCCAGTGTAAACCCCAGTAGTTTGACAGTTTAGGTAAGGTAATGGTGACTTGGTTAGAACCCAAACCTGTATTGGAATTTGTCGGTAGTGAAAGATAGGCTGAAGTGTTGTCAGTACTACCGCTTGGTGGACCTGAATAGGGAGCAGCACCTGTCGTTGGTGCAAGAACTCCACCATTATTAATGACTAGGGAATTTCCGGGAGAGTAAGTAGCACCTTGCTGACTCACAGTATTAACGGTTGAATAGGGCGACCCATTTGCATCATTAAAATCGATGACAACAGCATTCGATACAGTAGTGGTTAGTCCTTCAATTCCAGCAGGACTACCTTTAGCTTGACCGCCCGTTGTAATTGAAAAAGCACTGGCGGGATTAACACTTAATGTAGTAGCGGCTATTGCTCCTACTGCAGCCACCATCGATAACTTATAAGTTGACTTCATCGTTTTATTAATTTTCTCCAATTTTTTGTGAAATTGATGTAAATGCTATCCCTTTAGATAGATATTAATCTAATTAAGCTTTACATTTATAAAGTTTTGGTAAAGATGTAACGCTCAAAGGTAGTATTTCTGTAAAGATTGTATGAAGACGCAACAAAGTTTATTAAAATTTCATAAAGCTCCCCTATCCTGACAACAGCTCAAAACTCGGCAAATCAAGCGTTACAGAGAATTCAATGTCAAATCAAGCCCCGCCTTCCTCAGTAATTGACACAGATAATTACCGAGGGGTTGGGCAAATGGCGCGATTAGCACCAGCAAAATCCCCGACTTCTCAGGGAAATCGGGGATCTTGTCCTTTGAACTTAAGAAACAACCACAGAATCACGACGCTTACCAGAATGGTGGATATGTCTCATCACCCAGAACCACCCCCCTCGCAGTACACCCACCATCGTTTGCGGGGAAATACTTGCCCAGACATTAATCCCCACACAGATACAAGCTAACCCTAATAAGATAAACGTGGGTGCCATCACCACCCCAATCATCAACCATGTCCAAACATGGAGAACCATCACCCCAGCCGGAATATAAGCAAGTACAGTCGCTAACCGCACCTGACGTTGAGGGCGCTGGAGTCCCGTCAAAATCATCGTCTGTAGCGTCAGCAGTAAGTTCAGGGGAACTAAACCCCCACAAATCGCCACACAATGGACGCGGGAGAATTCAAGTAGGGAAGTGAGATCAAACATGGAAATATTGCAATAGGTACTTTTGCTAGTTTATCCTGCAAGTCCTAACGATACCTGTCCACAAAGGCTGACTTATATCACCCCATTACCAAGCTTTTACAATCCAACAGCAAAAAAAATGGAATAAACCAAGGCACAGTTGTACAATATGACGGTTGTATTGGGCAATACAGGCATTGATCGAGCGCTATACCTTGCCTGAAATGGGCGAACTCTGGACGGATACCTATAAGTTCAAAACCTGGCTACAGGTGGAAATTGCGGTTTGTGAGGCAAAAGCGGAATTGGGTGAAATTCCGGCGGATGCGGTTGCGGAAATTAAAGCGAAGGCAAATTTTGATGTCGATCGCATCTTGGAAATTGAGGCCCAAGTCCGTCATGATATGATTGCCTTCCTGACGAATGTGAATGAGTATGTAGGGGATACGGGGCGTTACATTCACTTGGGATTAACCAGTTCTGATGTTTTAGATACGGCGTTGGCATTACAATTGGTTGCTAGTCTGAATCTAATTGTGGAATGCTTGGAGCAACTGATTCAAGCGATTCGCTATCAGGCGCAACAACATCGCTACACGGTTATGATTGGGCGATCGCACGGAATTCATGCGGAACCGATTACCTTTGGCTTCAAGCTAGCTGGCTGGTTAGCGGAAATTCTGCGACACCGCGATCGCCTGGTGAATTTGCGCCACCATATTGCCGTGGGTAAGATTTCCGGTGCAGTGGGAACCTACGCCAATACTGACCCCCGTGTGGAAGCGATCGCAACTCAGAAGCTGGGACTTGATCCAGATATGGCATCCACTCAAGTCATTTCGCGCGATCGGCATGGTGAATTTGTCCAGCAGTTGGCGCTATTAGGGGCTTCTCTGGAACGCTTTGCAGTAGAAATTCGCAACTTACAACGCACTGATGTCTTAGAAGTTGAAGAATTCTTTGCCAAAGGACAAAAAGGATCGTCTGCCATGCCCCATAAGCGTAACCCGATTCGGTCTGAACGCCTAAGCGGGATGGCGCGGATTCTCCGGGGTCATGCGATCGCCGCCTTGGAGAATATCGCCCTATGGCACGAACGAGATATTTCTCACTCCTCTGTGGAACGGATTATCCTGCCAGACACTTGCATTTTGACCCACTTTATGATTCATGAAATGACTCATTTAGTCAAACACCTATTGGTGTACCCGGAAAACATGAAGCGGAATCTGAATCGGTATGGCGGCGTAATCTTTAGTCAACGAGTCATGTTAACTCTCGTAGAAAAGGGAACCAGTCGAGAAGACGCCTACAGTATTGTTCAATCTTGCGCTCATCAGGCATGGAATCAACCGGGGGGAAATTTCCGGGAACTCATCGCCCAAGATGCTCGGGTTCAGAGTCAGCTAACACCGGATGAAATTGAGGACTGTTTTAATCCCCAACATCATTTTCGCCATCTCGACGAGATTTATCAACGTTTAGGCATTTAATGTTCCAGACGTGCCATTATTCGTCTGTAGGGGCGGGTTTCACTACTATCGTTTCTTACCTGACAAAAGATGTGAATAAACCCGCCCTAACCGAGTAGCGTATCTGTAGGGGCAGGTTTAGGGCTTTTCTGTTCATTCTTGATGATAACATTTATTCAAAACCCGCCTTCTTGTACAAATGACGAATTAATATGGCTTCTCCATTTCCTGGCATGAATCCTTATTTAGAACATCCTGACTTTTGGGTGGAAGTTCACAATCGCTTGATTGTAGCAATTTCTGATGTTCTAGTTCCCCAAGTTCGTCCTAAGTACCGAGTCGCGATTGAAATTCTCTCTCCCGTCAACAAGCGTACTGGAGAAGGACGAGAAACCTACCTTAAGAAACGGCAGAAAATTTTTGGTAGTTTGACCCATTTAATTGAAATTGACTTAATGCGGCAATGGCAACCGATGCCACTATTAAATAATACAATTCAGTCAGATTATCGAATTCTAATTAGTCGTCAAGAACGTCGTCCTCAAGCAGATTTATATGCTTTTAATTTACCGCAGCCAATTCCGGCGTTTCCGATACCCCTGCGTGCAGGCGATAGAGAACCTGTAGTGGATTTACAAGCATTGCTGCATCAGGTTGACGACCGAGCAGGTTATGATTACACCATTGATTATAGTCGAGAACTGATACCCTCATTGTCAGAAGCAGATACCCTTTGGGTCAATGATTTGTTACATGAACTCTAGTTACGATAGCTGTTTTATTATCCATTTTAAAGACACGCAAACAATAGAATAAATTAAGAATATGTCACCTTTAGACCTCCTGTAGGGGCGACCCGCCTGCACCAAGTAACAACTGTATCCACTCAATTGGATCGGGTCGCCCTTTACTCAAATAAGTCAATAATCTTGAGGTGAATGGTACTGACTTAAGGCTGGTGGGCAATACCCACCCTACGGTAGATATGTCACAAATTGAGCTTTTTTCCTGAGAACAGAAACAGATTAGAATTATAGCAATCACCATAGCGGTTAGGACGCATCTTATGGTAGAGACGTTCCGCCGGAACGTCTCTACAACAGTTCGGAAAGTCCTAATCGATGTGTCTACTGCTATAGCTATATAACTGAATAGTAAAAATGCCTATGTCTTTTTTCGGTATTTATTTTGTCATTTTTCTCCTTTGCTTCTTACCGCTTTTTCCTGTTTTGGATCGGAGGACTTGGATTCATGACATTCAAAACTCTATTGCTTTGACAATTTTATTTCTTGTTATAAATGTTTTCTCCATGGGAACAATAGCTTACTACTGGTTTCAAATATCTATAAGCTTGGTATTTGGGTATGATGCGTTTTTGGAAATGGTTAATTATAACGGCGCTGCCTTAGCGGTTGCAGCCGGCATGGGTTTTCTTTGGCCGACTGGCATTATCCCCTCATATCTAGTTGCATTTAGATTTTCAAAAAACCGTGAAAAAAACATAAAAATTATTATTTTTATTAGCGCCATGCTTTTATGGGGTTTTGCATTATCAGTGTGGGTTTTTAGGGAAAATATATGAGTAATAGTATCCGTTATGCTATAAAAAGACAAGAATACCAGTCCCGTAATCAAATCAGCTAATGAGTAATCGCTACGTCGAAGAACCCAATGATCAATAAATTTAGTCATGGGACCAATTTCATTCTGATCGCCTATATCCGATGATCCTTCTCCACTTAGTAGTAAAAACACAGCCAACGTACCTGTGACTAATTTGTTTGTTGTAGGCTATTAATTTCTTGGTCAAGTTTAGTTAATAAGGTATCCTCATAAACTTCCCCTGGTCCCATAACCGTTAATTTCTCTCGCATAGAAGGAATATCAAAGAGTCGCACAGATTGTGTCGAGCCATTTGGCGTTTTGTATAGGTAAATTACACCTGCAATGGCAATATCATCTTCAAGATAATTCAAAATCATTGGACTATGAGTTGTGACTAGCACTTGTGGAAGAGATTGAACTAAGCTATCAACGAGAAACTCAATGAGTTCCGGATTAATACCATTTTCTATTTCATCAAGCAATAAACAACTTTGCCCTTTAGACAGTTGCGCCAAAATCGCCAGCATCCGCAAAAAGCCATCAGCTACATGGCGTGCTTCTGTCTTTAATAGAGTCTTTTTAAATTCCTCTTCAACTAGAAGTCTTTTCCAGCCAAAACGCAGTTTTTCTACATCAATTTTTTTGATTGTTGGATAAATTTTAGTCATTGTTTGTTTAATATCGTCTCGTTTAGCTGCTCCAATTTCATATAGAAATGCTGAAAGACGTTCAGCGGTACAACGCAATGTTGTCCGGTTAAAGCTGGCAGACCATTTAACCTCAAAATTTTTATTATGGAGAAGACAAGCTTCAAAATTAATATTTTTTTTTCGAGTTAACTTTGAATTAATATCAGAGGCTTCCCACTTCCGTTTTTTTAACCAATCATCTAGATCCCCTTTAACCTGTTGAGATAAAAAATCAAAAAATTGTAATACTGTTGATTTCCCTGAGCCATTAAGTCCAACTAAACAGTTGAATTTGGCTAAGGGTAAATTAAAGTCAACCAGTGATTTAAAGTTATCAACTCTGAGGTGAGTAATTCTCATATCCATGTCTTTTTCTGATATTATAGGGGCGATTCAGTTCATTGTTCATTTTAGATAGCCGAGTACAACAACAACTGATTTTTGGAAAAAATAACATCGCACTCCGTAGACTCCCACCTGAGATAATCTGAATGGCACTTATTTAATGGAAATGGCACTAACTTGAAAGTTTGTAGTCAGTGATAAGATTTTTAGCGCTAAAGCGCAACTACAAACTGAGTTTTAATTACGTCATAATTTGCTGTGCCACTTTTTTAATTTCTAGACTTAAAGGATGGCTGGGAAAGCGGACGCAAAAGACATCACCGCTAGCGAGTTGAATCATCTCTTCGGATAAGGGTAAAATCCCTGCAACTGTTGCCTGATAGGTTTGTGCTATATCTTGCTCTAATGCCTTAAAGTCAAGGGCTTCATGGGCTTTATTTACCATCAGCAGTAGCTTAGGCACTTGCAACTTACGCGCCACATCAACGGTGACAGCCGTTCCTTGAAAGTCCTGGCGGTCTGGACGGAGAATAATTAGCAATACGTCAGAGATGGTGATAGACAGTAGCGTTTCTTCATTCAGACCAGGGTGAGTATCAATGAAGAGATAGTCTAGCTTTAAGGCTTGAATTAAATCCTCAAACCCATCAATCAGCATATTCACATCGTACCCTTCTCGCAAAATCCGGGTAATCTCTCCCATGCGAATACTGGAAGGAATTAGATAGATTTTGCTATTGATTTTGCGGTTTTCTCCCAGGATAGAACTGACATCATACGCCGCATCTTGAATTTGACAACGCCCCCATAAATAATCATTTAGGGCGTTTTTCATTTTGTTCTCATCGAAGCCGAAAAGAACGTGAATACCAGGAGACTGGATATCCGTATCAACAATACCGACTCGATATCCAGCTTTAGCGACAGTCGCGGCTAGATTCGCTGTAGCATTTGATTTGCCCGTACCACCACGGAATGAGTGGATAGATACAATTTCCGACATTTTATACCTCTAGGATGTCGATGAGTTTTGACCCAACGCTAGGTTCAGGGAACCTGGTGCTTGTGTAGGGGCGGGTTTTACTACTATCATTTCTGATTAACTCAGATGTGACTAAACCCGCCCGAACCGATTTGTGTAGGGGCGGGTTTTACTACTATCATTTCTGATTAACTCAGATGTGACTAAACCCGCCCGAACCGATTTGTGTAGGGGCGGGTTTTACTACTAATCATTTCTGATTAACCCATATGTGACTAAACCCGCCCGAACCGATTTGTGTAGGGGCGGGTTTTACTACTATCGTTTCTGATTAACCCAGATGTGACTAAACCCGCCCTGGCTAAGTTTTGAGTTGATCTATCTTAACTCGACTGATTCACACTTTGCTGCGGTCAGTTAAAATTTCGTATCCATTAGCTGTCACCAATACGGTATGCTCAAACTGAGCGGATAGAGCATTATCGACGGTTACGGCAGTCCAACGATCCGATAAGATACGGGTAAACTTGGAACCTGCATTAATAATCGGTTCAATTGCCAGAGTCATCCCTTCCCGTAACTTAACATTGGGCATTTGCCGAGTGCGGAAGTGAAATACAGAGGGTTCTTCGTGCAGGTTGCGTCCCACGCCATGACCGGTGAAATCTTCCACCACAAAAAAACTATTGGCGTTCACATGATCTTCGATCGCGCCCGCAATGTCAAGCAGGGTGTTCCCCGCTTTCACCTGTTCGATTCCTTTATACAGTGCAGCTTCTGCGACTTCCATTAACTTGGCGGCGTTGGGTTTAACATTACCCACGGCAATGGTAATACAGGAGTCGCCATGGAAGCCTTCATAGTAAGCCCCGGTGTCAACTTTCAGCAAATCCCCCGCCCGAATCACCTTTTTGCGACTGGGAATTCCATGTACCACTTCGTTGTTGAGACAGGAACAGATTGAAGCGGGGAAACCGTGGTATCCTTTAAAACTCGGCGTTGCTCCCATTTCGCGGATGCGCTTTTCGGCATGAGCATCCAAATCCGCTGTTGTCATCCCCGGTTTAACCTGTTCGGAAATTTCTTTGAGAACGGTAGCGACTATTTTAGATGCCTGCCGCATAATAGTAAGTTCAGACTCGGATTTAATTTCTATGCCCCGACGTTGTTTTTTCGGACGAGACGGTTGTGCGGGTTTAGAAAGCAGGTTACTAAGAATATTCATGTAAACGATGAAACCGAGAATGGGTTAGCTTGACTTAGGGATATCCTTACATCCCCCTACCTTCGGAGAAAGCCTGCTGACACAAGGAGGACATTCACGGTTGAATTCCCCCATGTTGCCAATTCAATGAGTTTCTGTAGGTTGGGCAAGGACTATCCTGCGACAAAGTTTTATCTTATCATTAATGATGCTGGCTCCGGCTTATTTGCTAGATTGTTTCAAAAAACGGGTATTCTTTCAGCGGGAAAGGGGGCTTCGGTAACGCATCTGGTTTGTCTTCGCTTTTTATACGGGTTCAATAAATTATGGTTCAATCCTTACCAAAAACAATAAATTTCGCTGAATTCATCCAGTGGAAGCCAGACAATAAACGCTATGAACTGCATGATGGAACAATTGTTGAAATGCCACAGCCCACAGGCGAACATGAAGATATTGTGGGATTTTTAGCCGAAAAGCTGACGTTAGAATATGTCCGTCTCCAGCTTCCCTATTCTATTCCCAAAACGGCGCTGGTTAAATCAGCTTCCAGTGAATCGGCTTATTCGCCAGATATCTTGTTGATCAACCGTTTGAATTTGAGAAACGAACCGTTGTGAAAAAAAGAGTCTACTTTGATTCTGGGAGATTCGATTCCTTTGGTGATTGAAGTAGTTAGCAGTAATTGGCGGGATGATTACTACAAAAAATATGGGGAGTACGAAGGAATAGGAATTCCTGAATACTGGATCGTAGATTATTTGGCTCTGGGCGGTCGTAAATTTATTGGCAATCCGAAAGAACCAACGGTTTCTATTTATGTTTTAGTAGATGGAGAATACCAAGTGAGTCAATTTCGAGGAAATGACTGTATTTATTCAGTTACTTTTGCTAACTTACAGTTAACCGCTGAACAAATATTTCAATCGGTTAGTTGTTAGTTCAAGTCGGTTAGGTAGAGCGTAAGCGTTACCCAACATAAGCTGTTCGGCATTTAAACCTTAATATCAATAATGGCGCAATCCTTGCCGTAGTGCGTTAAGCGAAGCCATGCCGCAGGCTTTGCATCTTGCTCGCTGCATTGAGCATCTTGCTCGCTGCATTGAGCATCTTGCTCGCTACCAATATCCAATTTAAATGCATGACAGCTTACAACCCCACCTGTAGGGACACGGCAGTGCCGTGCCCTTACTCACCCTACTGGACTGACACAGCTAAAATTGTGGAACAGATTTTACTGTTAGAATGGGCGCACACCGTGCGCCCCTACACACAGACGCGCCAGTGCCATTCTCTCTAATATGCCGTTCATTGAAAATCAGGTTACCATAACCCTATTACAACCCAGCTAAGTTTAACTACATTTTTTTCAATCAAAAAACTCCAATAAAAAAGGACAGATAGCCCATGACACCCGTTCAATCTCCCACGCCGAAATATAACGGCTTATATTGTCAATCTCCAGACGGAAACTCTCTGGTTTTTCCCCTCAAGCATACCGACGTTGAGGCGAAAATTGCTGGGAACTTGTCACGAGTCGAGGTAACGCAGCGATTTGAGAACCCCTTCACCCAACCGTTAGAAGCTATCTATGTCTTCCCCTTACCCGATGAAGCCGCCGTGGATGACATGGAAATTAAAATCGGCGATCGCATAATTAAAGGAACCATTAAAAAACGCGAAGAAGCCCAGCAAATCTACGAACAAGCCAAACAAGAAGGGCGCACGGCGGGATTACTCGAACAAGAACGTGCTAATATCTTTACCCAATCCCTCGCCAATATCAAACCGGGTGAAGAAATTGATGTCACGATTCGCTACACCGATAGCTTGAACTTTGAACAAGGGGACTATGAATTCGTCTTTCCCATGGTGGTGGGACCTCGATATATCCCCGGTACAACTATTGATGAAAGTGGCGATACCGATGAAGTCCCCGATGCTTCCCGAATTACACCCCCCATCGTACCAGAAGGAACGCGATCGGCACACGATATCGGCGTTACCGTGGAAATTAATGCAGGTGTCCCGATTCACAATGTCCATTCCCCTTCTCATCAGTTGCAGATAGAAACCGAGGGGGAACTGGTGCGGGTGCAACTGGGTGGTGACGATACGATTCCGAATAAAGACTTAATCCTGAGATATCAAGTTGCGGGAGACAATACCCAAACCACGATTTTAACCCAATCTGATCAACGGGGTGGACATTTTGCCCTTTATTTTATCCCCGCTTTAGACTATCGCCCTGATGAAATTGTCCCCAAGGATGTGGTGTTTCTCATGGACACCTCTGGTTCCCAACAAGGCGCACCCTTGCACAAATGTCAAGCACTGATGCGGCGCTTTATTAATGGGTTAAATCCTGACGATACATTCACGATTCTTGACTTTTCTAATAAAGTTCGCCATCTCTCCCAAACCCCTCTGGCTAATACACCGGAAAATCGGGAGTTAGCCATCAATTATATCAATCAATTACACGCCAGTGGCGCAACTGAAATGCTCAGTGGAATTCGGGCGGCGATTAATGTTCCTGCACCAGAGGGGCGGTTGCGGAGTGTGGTTTTGCTTAGTGATGGATATATTGGTAATGAGAATCGCATTTTAGCCGAAGTTCAGCAGGAACTTAAACCGGGAAATCGGTTATATAGTTTCGGGGCGGGAAGTTCCGTAAACCGCTTTTTACTGAATCGTATTGCTGAAATTGGACGCGGAATTTGCCGGATTATTCGTCACGATGAACCGACAGAAAAAGTGGTGGAAAAGTTTTTCCGCTCAATTAATAATCCCGTGTTAACCACCATTGAACTCAACTGGAACGGAACCGGAGAAACCCCAGAGATTTATCCCGCAATCGCCCCCGATTTATTTGCCCAACAGCCCTTAGTGCTATTTGGACGAAAGCGCGATCGCATGGCGGGCGATTTACAGATTAATGGTACTACCGCCAAAGGTGAACGCTATGAAAAAACGTTCACGCTCAATTTTAGCGAAACTGGAAATCCAGCCATTGCTCAATTGTGGGGACGGGCGCGGATTAAAGACTTGATGAATCAAATGGTTACTTATGAAACTAAATCTGGAGTTGAGGCGGTAACCGATACGGCATTAACCTATCAGTTATTGTGTCAATATACCGCATTTGTTGCCGTTAGTGATGATGTGCGCGTAGAACCCGGAAGCCAATCGGTTTCCATGAATGTTCCCGTGGAAATGGCAGAAGATGTTAGTTATCAAGGCGTTTTCGGTGCAGCAGCACCTCGTTCAATGTCACTTCAATCAAAACGACAAGCCTATTTAGCCAGTGCGCCAGGTATATCCGATGAAAGTCTCTCTCTTTCCAGTGAAGCAGCCAAAGTTGGTGCTATGTATTTGAGGCTACGTCAAAAGCCCTCGTCTCCAGCCGCCAATAATACCCAGTTAGAAGTAGTAAGCGTCACGGGATTGGAGCAAAATGAAACCCTTTCATTGACCCAATATTTGCAACAAATAAATTTACCCGCTAATTTAAGTGGTGAAATTGTCTTCGAGTTTACGCTAAGTAAAGGGCGCGTCGGGCGGATTATGTTAGAGGAAGAGGCTTCAACATTGAAAATGGTAAACGTGATTGACTTAATTAAGCGACATTTGCTCAAGTGGCGTCCTTCTCAATCCGTTAATAGCACCGTGGTGTTAAGGCTACGAATTCAATCGTAGGATTTAGCTGAATAGAACAAACTGTAGGGGCGCATGGCGTGCGCCCGATTCAATCGTAAAATATATCCCACAATTTTAGCTGTGCTACGCCAATATATTATGGGTATTATAAGAAAAATATTATCCAGTTGTCTAAAGACAACTTGAGCTTTTAGCCTTGGGTTAAAACCCAAGGCGGTTGGTGAAATTTTAGTATTCCAATCGTAAAAATTTATCCAACGCCATCACCATCGCGGGGGGCCAACGGCGGATATTTTCCACCCAATCGATGTCTTTATAGCGCTGATCTAACCCAATAGCAGCAACCCAGTTACTCTCGGCTTCTCCTTGATTCCCATTCACCCATAAGGCGGCGGTAAGTGCAGCTCGAACATCGGGAAATTGGGGATATTTGCGGATTAGTTTGCGGAGTTCCAGGATTGCTTCTTTTTTCTCGCCAATTTGATAGAGGGCGAGGGCGTGGTTTGCCCGGGCAAAGGCAAAATCTGGGGATAAATCGACGGCTTTCTGGTAATTCGCGATCGCATGATCCCATTCTCCCTTTCCCGCCTTAGCGTTTCCTAGGTTGTTGTACGCCATCGCGTCATCGGGGTTAATCTGCAATACCTGTCGATAATCTGCGATCGCATGATCCCATTCTCCCTTTCCTTCATAAGCTGTCCCCCGGTTCAAATACGGATCAGGGGCGTCGGGCGCTAACTGAATCGATTGATTAAAATCTGCGATCGCTTCGTCTAATTTATTCTGACTGACTCTGGCATTTCCCCGATTACTCCAGCCTACGGGATTATTGGGTAACAGCTCAATCAGTTGTGTCCAATACGCTTCAGCCGTGGTAAATTCACCCAGTTGTGTCGCCGTAAACGCTTTTTGCCGCAATTCGTTGAGCCGCTCAATCTGAGCCTGGGTTAAATCAGGGATTTGGGCTTGTGCCATCACTGATGGCGTTATCCACAATCCAGAGCATACCAGCACTAGCACGATACCGCATAAACTGACAATCCAACGTTTCATGAGAATCTTCAAATCACAGAGGCTATTGATCACTGTACAAGCAATTGGCTTCCCTATCTTCCAGACGCGCCATGGCGCGTCTCTACATTGCTCCCCCAGCTCCCTCTGCTCCCCCAGCTCCCTCTGCTCCCTCTGCTCCCTCTGCTCCCTCTGCTCCCCCAGCTTCCCCAAACTCCTTTTCACTGTATCTTTACGGATTTCTCACGCACTCTTCACACACAGGCTACTGAAACCAGTCGTAGCCTCTGTAAAAAGGAACATACCCAAATAAATTGATAGTCTTTCTCAACAAACTCTGATTAGGTTAAGACTATTTCCCTGAGGGGCATTGGGTAAATTGAATTGAGAAAATGCGAATGAGTTATCAAGAAATCCGCTGGTGGACAATCGCTGTTTTAGAGATTGCGATACTGGTGAGTTCGCCGTTCTTAATCCGTATATTTTATCACTTGCCGTAATCTGGAATAACAAGAACCCATTGAAGTTCAGCGTTGAAACTACTGTGTGGACATGCCAAACCACTTTTGGTACAACCATTGGTATGTCCCATCTTCCATCAACTTTAATAATGTCAAATTTTAGATTTTAGCATTTTGAATTTACTAAAATCTAAAATCTTTGTTCAAAGAGCCGTTAGCTTACCAGCTTTATCCCTCTTACATTAGCGTCCATTAAATAGACCTTACTCAACTTTGCCCCCCTCAAATCAGCACCTCTGAGGTTAACTCGGCTCAATTTGACCCCCCTCAAATCAGTACCTCTTAAATCAGCATCCGTTAAATCGGCACCCTTAAGGTCTGCATTTCTCAAATCTGCACCCCTGAGATCAGCACCGATTAAATCAGCCGCTAGCAATTCAGCACCCCTGAGTTGGGCACGGGTCAATTTCGTGTAGCTGAGGTTGGCTAAGCTGAGGTCAGCACCATTGAGATTAGCGCCCCGTAAGTCTGCTTCACTTAAATCAGCGCCATTCAGGTCAGTCCTTTCGAGGATAGCACCCCGCAGGTTAGCACCCGTTAGATCCTTACCACTGAGATCTTTTCCACTTAGATTAATATTCACAGGCGTTTCCCTTATTTTGTTATACGGTCTTGTCTTTAATTGTTATTCATCCCTAGGGCTATATTTCATCAGCCATTTGTCGCAAATGGCTTCAGTAAAATTGCTGAATATTTTGAATCTAGGGGAATTGAGTGGCTGAAGAGGAGAATTTTTAATTAATGAAATCTTAAGGATAAGTAAACCCGCTTAAGCGCCAAACTCAAGTATTAGACTGATTAATAATTTTTTCTAATCACATCAATAAGCAGAGAGTTGGCAGCTTAACGGTAATCGTTACTCTGATGGTTGATCGCTAATTGATACATCTTTAATTTTACGGGACTCCAACCACATTGAAACGCCTATCCAAGCAATCACCAACAGTAGTGCCACGATGCCAAATTTCGCCATCCAAGAGACTAAGGTTTCTAGGGGAATAATCCGTCCCACAAAGAAGGATAAACTGACCATAACGGATGCCCACACAGCAGCCCCCGCTAGGTTACACAAGAAAAATTGAGAGTAGGGCATTTCTGCAATTCCTGCCATCGGTCCAGCAAAGATGCGTAGGAGTGCCACAAATCGCCCAAAAAACACCGCTCTAGCGGCATTTTCACTAAACTGCCGTTTGACTTCTACAAGTTGGGGTTCTGGAATGCGAAAGAACTGTCCTAATCGCAATAAGAATGACCAACCGCCTACTTTGCCAATCCAATATCCACAATTATCACCCAGGACAGCTCCAGTAATGGCACTTGCCAGCACAAACCAATAATTGAGTTCACCACTTCCGGCTAAGAAACCACCCACTAGGGTAATGGTTTCGCCAGGGAGGGGAACTCCAGTATTTTCCAAAGCAATCCCAGAGAAAATAACCCAATAGCCGTACTGATGTGCCAGTTCCTGGATTGTCTCCAGTGATAACAGCTCAAAAGACATCCAGTAAACCCTTTACAAAAATTTATCACCGATCACATTTTCACGTATTTCGGCAAATTGTGTCAACCAGAACAGAACTTACGCCCTACAGTTATCGGTTGAGACGGGTGTGGTGTAGGTGTGAGGTGTAGCCTTGGCAGGTGCGTTAGCAAAGCGTAACGCACCCTACTCAAAAGAAGTTGTTTTGATAGTTCCTAATTTCACGGAAAAACACGGAAATTAGTTTGTAAGAGTAATCTTAACTGGGTGAACTACTACACCTTCTATCCCGTTGCCAAAAGCATCTGGGACTACTTTGCGGATACAACTGCTTAAGTTGGCACCAACTCACCTGGACGCAGTTTTGCCCATTTGCCCATTTCTTCCTTAAAGCTGTTACATCCCACGACATCCCATTCCATCTCGACAAAATCCGCTTGAGGACGGATGTTGACATTGATGGTTGGTTCAATCGGCTCAAAATCTGGCGTTTCCGTCAGATGGGGTTGCTGATGCTGGGTTTCCACCGCATTATAGGTGGTGCATCGGTCTACATAGTGGCAGTTAACGCAAATACACATTGCCTAAACTCCAAGTCCTTTTTGTTAGCCTAACTTAGACAAGCCCTAGATTGACCACTATTTAGATGGATTTTTTGATTTGTCCGATGTCATTCGTCCTTTGTCCCCCAGTATTCGTTAATCACGATGAATTCTGACTTATCTGTTCTGTCTCCTCAAAGGTTTCCCTTCAGTCTAGAGTGGCTACCGCCTCAAGCCTGCTTAGTCGGTGGGGCGGTACGAGATGCCTTGCTGGGACGACAGGCTGACTATTTGGATTTGGACTTTGTGGTTCCCCATGACGCGGTGAAAGCCGCCCGCAAGCTGGCAAGTCATTACCAAGCTGGGTTTGTGGTGCTGGATGAAGCGCGACAGATTGCCAGAGTTGTTTTTGATACCGCCACTGTTGATATTGCTCAACAGGAAGGGGAAAGCCTAGAGACTGACCTGTATCGACGTGATTTTACCATTAATGCGATCGCGTACAATCCCCAGACCCAGCAAATTATTGATCCGTTGCAGGGTGTAGCCGATTGTCGTGCTGGAATTATCCGCATGGTATCTTCCACTAACCTCCAGGATGATCCCTTACGATTACTGCGGGCTTATCGCCAAGCCGCTCAACTGGGTTTTACGATAGAACCCACGACTCAATCCACAATTCGCCAATTGGCTCCCTTACTGGCAAACATGGCAGCCGAACGAGTACAAGTTGAATTAAACTACCTACTACAATCGCCGCAAGGAACACCTTGGCTTACCGCTGCTTGGCAGGATCAATTACTTTACCATTGGTTTCCGGATACGAAGGCTGATAACTTCACCCAAATCGCGGCAACGGATAACGCCGCGATTCTACTGGCTCAAACCTGGCAGACATTAGCCAGCCAACTGAAAACTCCAGTCAGTGGCAAATCCTTATCGTGGTTGAGTTTAGCAAAATTGGCGAACTTATTACCCTCTGAGGTTCAACCAGCAGAAGCCCAACTTTTACAGTTAAAATACAGCCGCGCCGAAATTCGGGCAGTGTTGATTATGATTCAATACTTACCCCAACTTTTATCTCATGTCACCTCACCCATGAGCTTAAGAGAGCAGTATTTTTTCTTTCAAGCTGTCGGGTCAGTTTTCCCCGCTTTAGCCGTTTTAGCGGTTGCCGAAGGGGTATCGGTTGAGCAAATCACTCCCTTAATGAATCGTTATTTAAACCCAGAGGATCAAGTAGCTCATCCGACTCCCTTAGTCAAGGGTCATGATTTGATGCAACAGTTAAAGTTACCACCGAGTCCTCAAATTGGCGAGTTACTCACAGAGATTCAAATTGCTAGGATTGAAGGCAAAGTTTCGACTCGTGGCTCGGCGTTAGCATTTGCCAAACAGCGACTTCTATAGCACCACGAAGAGGGGTTGAGTGGTAGAGACGTTGCATGCAACGTCTCTACCATACGATGCGTCCTAACCCTTTTTTCCTAACTGACTAACTTTAAACCATGATGCCGTTCGCTATCTTCCTCAACCGTATTTTGAACAGTATACTGATTTGACTGTAGCGCCTGTCGCATGGAGATAATCTGTGCCATCATTTGTTCGAGTTGATGGTCTATTCTCTCAACTTCTGAGGTTGTTGACGATGACGGTTGTGTCTCTTGGGCTGGCGGATTACCGAAGACAGCTTGAGCTGATGCTAAAGATGCTGCGAGTGCTTGCATCGAGTTCACTTGAGCCGAGGTAATCGGTTGCTCACTAATAACCTGCGGTTCCATCTGCGGCTGCGCCTCAATCACATCTACTGGTGCTGAATTCGCTGGAGACGATACTTGTTGCTCTAATGCAGTTTGCAACGATACTTCTTCTATCTCTGAAGTGTCTTGCTCCATCGCGTTTGCGGGTGCAGGCGTCTGAGTGTCTTGATTTACTGTGGTACTGGTTAATTCTGTCGCCTGTTTATCCAACCAGTTTTGTAGCCCAGAAGCATCTAACTGAGATTGTGAGCTTCTGATGTTATCGAGCAGTTTTTGCTTTTCGTCTAACGTCTGGGTTAATTGGGCAAGTTTTTGTTCAACGACAGCCGATTTCCGATTTGACTGTTGCCACCCCATCATGGCTACACTTGTGAGTCCCACACCTGCGCTCAGTAAGCCCGCCACCCCTAGATACAGAGGTGCAAAGTCTTTCAATTCGCCAAAAAAAAGCGGCTCTTCTTGAACTTGAACCGTCACGGGTTTGGAACCGAATAGATTTAGGGGTAGAGTCAAGGTTGCAAATACGGCTGCTGAAAGTGCTACGGGTGTAAGAATGAATTTGATGGCAGTTGCACTGGTTGTCATTGGTAGTTCCCTCTAAAAGTTACCTGCGTTTGTGGTGATACTCAAGGTGTATCAGCCGTGTTCAACGGTTTTGCAGATTACCCCTGTTTATGAATTAACGGCTCCCACCCCGAAAGGAGTATGAAGTTGTAGCGCACCTGATTTTAAAGAGCAATTCATTGGAGCCGTTTAAAGTTCATCGGATAGATGAAGGCTTAATGTACTTGAGTTGAGTTTGCTCTCTCTTTTACTTAATTTAATATAAATTTCGCTAATTGTATATAAAGCTTTTATGAAGAATTTATTCAGAGTATAAATACCCAATGAATTTATTTTCACAGAGAGAAAATTTCATGATGTTTTTTCTGAAACCCGCCCTTCCCTAACTGGGCAGGTTTAGTCATATCTGGGTGCAGCAAGAAAGGATAGTAATCAAACCCACCCCGACAACACTTATGACTTGATCGGGCAAGGAAAGTTGCCGCAATTGTTGATTTATCTTAACGGCGGCGGCTAATCCAGACTTGATCGCACTTTCAATTAAATTATGCCCACACCAATCGCCACAACACACAAGGGGTAAGGGTGTAGTTGTCACCAGACAATCTTTATCGGCGGGAGTTCTGGGAAAGGCATAGCGCCAGCGATGGATTTGGAACCAATCCGGAGTCTTGAGCCAAGGAACGAGGATTTGAGCCGCATGAGTGAGTAACTGTTGAGCCGCTTCCTGTAAATCGGCAGCCTCTAGATAATGTTGAGCAAACTCAGCCGTACTATGAAACACACATATTAATGAAGTCGAATCAGACCGTTTGCTGCTATCTACACCAATCCAAGCTAAAGTATCATCGGGTGAACAGTTGATCGAGCCTGATGTTAATGGCGGTTGCTGGGAGCTCGAATAACCTGCCATGACACTCAAACAAGGGTTAAATTCCACTGCCCGTAGACTCTCTAATAAATTAGAGGAGAACTCTTTTTCTAGGGGTTCCAGCACTGATAAGGCTTGGGGGGCGGGAATCGCCATAACCACAGCAGCAGCGGTTAAGTTGTTGTTAGTCTGCTCAGGTGTATGATAGGTAATCTGCCACGTTTGTTCAGGGGTAGGCGCGATCGCACAGACGCGACAGGAGAACCGGATATCCAATCCCTGAGCCAAATATTTGGCAATGGCTGTCATGCCAGTAGGAGCGATATATCGAGGAGAGGAACATTCAGCCTGATCTTGATTATCCATCCAACGGTGAAGAATGCCGCGATCGCACAATATCTCAATCAGTTGCTGGGATAACTTGCCCTTCGCCTCTAGAAACGGCACACCATGATCCACAGGGGTTCCCTGAATCCGCCTAGTCGCCACTCGCCCACCAACGCCACGAGACTTTTCTAAGACAACGACTCGATACCCAGCTTGGTACAATTGTTGAGCGCAGGTTAGTCCTGCCATACCTGCACCGATAATCGCAATATCAAACACTACAGATTCTCCTGTCCGGTTGATGCTAAGTATACAGGTAGAATAGAGAACAGTAGTGGCTTAGGGGTTGGAGGGAATACCATTGGATGAACTCAGAAGCGCCTTAGAACTGGCAACGGAAGACGAATTACAACAACTGACACAAATTTTGTTCCGTCGTCAGTTTAATCCCCTAGACTATCTGCAAACCCCTGAACCCATCGACGTTCAAAGTCAAGATCGGCAGGTGTGGTTGGATACTCTAGAGCAACGGTTTCGCTTTTTAGCCGCCGATGGGATGACTGTGCTTAAGGGGCGCACGAATGATTTCACTTACCGACAAGCGTTGATTCAGGTTTGCCGTTACCTGAAGATTCCTTATTCTAAAAAACTATCAACCACGGATCTGGAAGCAGAAATCTTTCTTAACCTGATGAGTCGCGCCTGGAAAAAATTACCCCAGGCGGAACAAAAATCGATTACTGTGCGGGTACAGCGCTCATTAGCCCAGTCGAATCAATCCCAACCGTTACCTGCACATCTCCAGCACAATCCGATGGATTTGTTGATTAAGGGGGGTTCGGCGTTAGCCGTGTCTTCCATTGTCAAGCCGATTATTCTTAAACAGGTAGCGCGTCAGTTTGCCATCCATTTTGCCCGCTATCAAGTGGCAAAACAAGCAGCGGTTCAGGGAGGTGCAGCAGCGGCGACTCAGTTTCAGAATTACCTGGTGCTGCAAACCGCGAAGCGGGGAATGGCAGCGAATGCAGCGCGTTATGGGGCAACTCGCACCTTATTCGCCTTCGTTGGACCCGTATTGTGGGGCTATTTTTTTGCCGACTTAGGCTGGCGTGCGATCGCGACAAATTACGGTCGGATTATCCCCACTATCTTAGCATTAGCCCAAATTCGCCTACTGCGGAGCGAGTGTTGGGAACCGGTGTAGCCTCGTTGTCCGTTTGTAGTTGCGCTTCAGCGCGATCGCATCCCGTTGAGGAGGATAACACTATCACCGTTCGTAGTTGCGCTTCAGCGCGATCGCATCCCGTTGAGGAGGATAACAATACCACAATCCCGTAGGGGCGCATAGACGTGCGCCCTAACCGAAGTATAGCCGGGAAATAAATTTCCGGCTTAAAGCTAAAGTAAGCTAAAGCTTACTACATTCAGGTTTCGATGCCGTCGTCAGATATTACCCAGCGTAATCTCTCTGAGTATCAGGCATTGGCGTTGATTGAAGCTGCGGATAATGAGCGCGATCGCGTGCTGGTAAGATTGCTTTATAATATAAGATGGGTTGCCGCGTGTCAATCCGGCGATCGCGTCCAACCCAAAACCTGAAACCCTTGGATGTCTTGGATGAGTATCTGGGTCATTGTCATTTGGAGTTGGATGATTTGGGCTATTGGCTCGGCTAAGGTATCGAATCGCCGAGTGTCATGATAAATACCTAGAAAAATCAGGAGAGCGATCGCTCTCCTGATCAAGTCTCACTCAAAGTGGCAACAATTTGTGCAACGTGTTGACTAGACAAACACTCTTGCGTCTTCTGCAAAAAACCTCTAAGAAGTGCCAAACTATCGAACACCGGTACCGAACATTCCTTGGCACCAATCCATTTTGCCGAAGGAAAAACCACCGGAGACTGAACAAAATCACGCGGCAAACCTGGCACCAATGGTCCCACTTATAGAAACAGCGCTGATGATAAAGCCTAGACTCCGCACTTCAACTTGAAGTACAAGAAGCTACATATCCAATCAAGGGAAAAAGTCTGGAAAATTAAACACTTGAATATCTTTTCAGGAAACCGTAATTGTTTGGGAGATTCTTATGAGCTTTTTTAAGCAGCACATGAATCCCTTGAAAACATTGAAATATCCACCGTAATGTTGGGCGATTGGTCAATCTTCTTAAAAGAACTCAATAGGTGACCTAACACAGCTTTATCCGATTCATTTCCATCCCCGACTCTCATTAACAAAGGTATGTCTCCATCACTTGTTGTGATTAAGCTTAAAACACATTGCTTTAAGTCCGGGCGATGGTCACGGGAATATCCTTGGGTAATAATTATCGGTCTTTCTTTAATTAAACCTTCTTCTGGATTGGCTAATTCTCCATAGTTATAATTATACTCCCCATGCAGGTGAAATGATGTAATATCTGCATGATTAAATTT
>NZ_JAVJQP010000103.1:0-40252 GCF_040218875.1 Coleofasciculus sp. D1-CHI-01 | reverse complement strand
AACCGGGCGATTGCAAGACAATACATTAGTCGCTACGAATTACGGTGTCTGCGCTCGGTTAGAGGGTAAGTTTGTGGTAAAAGCTCCTGATTGGATGTATGTACCTCGGATTGAGGTATCCCAAGAGAATGTCCGCCGCAGCTATACGCCACACCTGCAAGGGGATATTCCAGGAATTGTAATTGAATTTCTCTCCGATACAGAAGGAAATGAATATTCGAGCAAGCCGACATATCCTCCGGGGAAATGGTATTTTTATGAGCAAGTGTTGCGAGTCCCCCAGTATGGAATTTTTGAACCTGAACAAGGTGTGCTGGAAATGTATCAGCTCAATGATGCTGGATATTATGTCTTGCAGCCACCCCAAGAGGGGCGCTATTGGATAGAAGCGCTTGGCTTATTTTTGGGTGTGTGGGAAGGAAGGAAGGGAAACCGTCAGGGGTATTGGTTGCGGTGGTGGGATGAATCTGGGCAACTTTTACCCTGGGGGGTAGAATTGGTTGAACAGGAACGACTTCGAGCTGAACAAGAACGACTTCGGGCTGAACAAGAACGACTTCGGGCTGAACAAGAGCAGCAACGAGCTGAACAAGAGCAGCAACGAGCTGAACAAGAACGACTTCGAGTACAAACCTTGATCGCACAGTTACGAGCCGCTGGAATTGAGCCAGAGGCGTGAGTACAGCTACAAAATTAGTAGAGACGTTCCGGTGGAACGTCTCTTCGGTGGAAAAACCCTACTAAAACCAAAAGGTTCTAATCTGGACCATCCGGATCAGCGCCAACGGATACCCCAGGGTCAAAGGATTCAGGGTCAAAGTATGACTGAGTACTACGCTTAGAGAGTTGAGGTTCTAAGGGTTCCACAGGCATTTGCGAAACCAATTCTGGCGTTTTACCATTGGCAGCAGCATGGTGGATGCGAATATCTTGCTGGGGTATGATTGAGATCCCTTCTTTGGCAAAACGTTCCTGAACCATGAACAGTATCTCTTCATAAGCCGTCCAAAAGTCCTTAGTTTTCGTCCAAAATTTAATCCCGACACTCACATAATACTCCCCACCTTTATAAGGAAAAACCGACGGTGCTGGATTATCTAGAGTCAAAGGGTGTGACTTTCCAATCTCCAACAAAATTTCTTTGACCCAGTGCAGGTTTGTGTCGAAGGAAATACGAAGACTTATTCCCCCTCTACGAATATCCTGGGTGGTCAGGTTTTCAATCGTACTGCTCCAAATCGTGTTGTTGGGAACGGTATAAATTTGAGCATTCCACCCTTTAAGTCTTGTATTAGCAAGGGTGATTGAATCAACGTAACACCACAAATCACCGATTTTGACTTCATCGCCAACATCGAAGGGCTTGTACGCCATAATCATCAAGCCACTGGCAAAATTGCCGATGTTACTTTGTAGTGCGAAGGCGAGTACGAAACTCACCCCCCCAAGCAGGGCGAGGATTGGACCGAGGCTGACTTCAAGTGCAGTTAGAGCGAGTAGGAAGGCAATCAGGATACCACCGCGCTGGATCACGATAACCACGAAGTTACGTAACAGTTGGGATATATGGCTCAATCGCAAAAAAGCTTGGTTAACAATGATACCGAGGACCTGAGACGCGATCGCGACGCCGATGAAAACGCCGAAAAACTTGCCGGTATTATTAGCCCAGCGTAAGCCACCTTCTTCTGATGAGAACCAGTTGAGCAGCCGTAGCCCTAAACCTTCGGTGTCGGCTAGATCAAGTTCAATACCACTAACCGCTTGAATGTATTTGCGGTAGGATTCAGGAGTCCCGCCTTTTTTCTCCAATTCGTCGAGGATGACGTTAAAGCGATCAATAATTGCCGTCCGTTCCTCTTGAAGTTCGGTAACTGCAACCACCAGTTGGTTTTTCTCTTCCGAATCGGCTTCGGCATTCTCTTCAAGTTGTGTGCCTGCCTCTTCAAGCTGCTGTTGTTGTTCTTGAAGTTCCCCTTGGCTCTCCGCGACTTCAGACGGTCCAGCGACTTTTTCCTCTCCGTCAACGTCTACTTCCGTGTTTTCCAGAGTGGCTGTCAGTTCATCGAGATTTTCCGAGGATTGCTCTTCAGGGGCATCCACTCCTTCAATGGCTTCCCTTGCTTTTTTGAGTGCTTCCAGGCTGGTTTCAAGTTGCTGAGTTGCTTCTTTATGTTCCGGTGAGTCGGAAATAGTGGCGTCTTGGGCTTCTTTGGCATCTTCAACGTCTTTGATCGCGGCTTCTAGGGTATCAATGTTTTCCGTCGTGGCTTCATAGCCCAACGAGCCGGCTTCCATCTCCTCCCGTGCTTTCTTTGCATCCTCAATTGCTTGTTTTGCCGCTTCTAGTTCCCCTGTTTCCTCGGCTTTTTCCAGGACGCTGCTTGAGGTTTCGTCTTCTTTGATCTGCTGATTCGTTTCAGCCGCTTCCTCGATGGCTTCTTGAGCCACTTTCAGGTTTTCTTTAGCTTCTTCTACCTTTTTCGCCGCTTCTTCGTATTCTGGGGAGCCAGGAGTGGCACCGGCTTGAGCTTCCTCTGCTTCAGCCAGGTTTTTCTGGGCTTCCTCTAACGCACCTGCGGCTTCTTCCTGTTTGTCAATGGCTAAATTTTGCCGCTTGATGGCAATTTCAGCGGCGCTAATTTCTTTGGCTTTTTCTTTGAGCAGCACTAGCCAAGCAGCTGCCTCAATTTCGAGTTCTGCTAGGGTAAGGGGTTGAACCAACAGTCTCAATTCCTCAACGGGAATGGTTGGATCTTCCGTCGTGGTTGCCGCTTGGGGATCTACCTCTTCGGGAATTTGAACTTGTTCAGTCGTCGTTTCTTCCGCTTCAGCGTCTTGGGCTTGCACCGGAGTCCACCACACCGCGAAGGCACAGACAACTCCCGTCAGGACAATTGCACCCACTCGATAACGCTGTCTGGGCTGTTTCTCCCTCAATGTTTTTCGTTTTAATGCCAGCATTTTGTTCATTAAACAAACGCAATTACAGCTACAACAGTGTAAAAGCTAAATTGATTAGACTTATTTTAAGCAGAGAGTTATGAGCGAGCAGTATAATTTAATATTACCAGTATATTATTACTGTTCACTCTTTGTCAATACGTCACATTCCTCTGTTCTATCCAGCGCAACTAACAATGGTATCGCTAGTGCAGTATTGTCGCCTTCTGCTCTTGGCGAGCCTTTTGCGTTATTGTACTAGCAGCTGTATTTCCTATACTACCAACTTATGACCACCACAAAAGAACAATTGCTCATCGCGCGCGATCGAATCTACTCCAGAACTGTCTACAATACTCGCTCCCCAGCTGAATTTTAATGTATTTGCTCGACACTAATCACTGGAGAGCCGAACCTTTTGCCTTAGAATCTTGGGTTTGAATTATACTTTTCATCCGGAGCAATCAAATAATTCCCACTGTTTGGCTCTATTGAGCGTTCTGGAACCATTCTGTCACCCCATCCGCGATCGCACTCGCTAATCTCTGTTGTTGTTGCGAATTCATAATCCACTCAAATTCCTCTGGATTAATCATAAATCCTAGTTCTAATAACACTGATGGTGCGGTATGAGGGCGAGTCAGTGCGAGATTATTCCAAAACACCCCATAAGCCGGACGATTTAACTGATTCACCAGATAATCCTGCAAAAATATAGCTAAATTATGCGCCTGGGGATGATACCAAAACATACCCACTCCTTTGGTATTTATCGCGTCACCTGCATCTGGGAGAGCATTGTAATGAATCGAAAGCGCGATCGCAGGTTTAATTTGGTTAATCATAGTCACGCGATCGCCTAATGACACCGCCCGATCGGTTTCCCGTGTCATATAAACCGTTGCACCCTTTTCCTGAAGTTGATCGCGCAGCAACTTCGACACAATTAAATTCACATCTTTTTCTGGATAACCAGTGGGTCCCCTCGCCCCTAATTCTGCCCCCCCATGTCCAGGATCAAGGAGGATTTTAATTCCTTTTAAAGGTTGTAAAGCATTTTCCGGATTAAGTTCTACGTTTTGAGTGCGAACAGTTGGCGGATGACGTAAGGTGAGAATCAGATTAGTTTGGTCATATCTCAGGTCATACCCCCATTGTTGATCGGATTTCAAGTTAAACGTATAGTTCACCTGATTAGGTGTAACTTGTTGCCAATCTAGACGTTTAATTAAGGGGTCATCATCCAAGCGAATCACATCCGTTTGGGCGGTTGTGTTATGAAGGCTTAAAGTAAACGTGCGATCGCCTTGTTGAACACTCACAGGTACAGGTGTATTTAAGGGAAACACCACCTCTGTCGCCCCTGGAATCTGACGGGCGCGGATACTACGAATCAAGGCTGTCGGCGGAACCGTATTCGGAACAATACGCACTTCTTCGGCTTTAATCCACGCCCCATAATCTAAACGTACCCATTCCCCTTCTCGCCCCGTCACCGTCGCCCTAACGCCTTTGGGTAAGGGGGTAAGGCGAGAATAGGTGGTACTCGGTCCGGTTCGGGCTACACCTGCATCCACGATTACCTCAGCTACCTCTAATTCAACGGGGTTGAGAATGGAAATCTGTCCAGGTGCAGCTTGGCTTATGGTTTTCCCATTCAAAGTTAATTGATAGTTTGGTTGTCCTAAATTGGTCGCAATTTCTGCGGTTGCACATCCCTGATAGTCACCCGTCGTCGATTGAACACCAGCCTGATTTTGGTCAATTAATCCGGCGGAATTGGGCGGTAACTGGATATCCTGGGATTGAGCCATTAACGGAATGGTTTGATTTGCCAGGTTCACTGTTACCGTAGCATTTGGCGGCGCGATCGCACGAAAACAGATTAGTTCTCCAGGTAATCGGGCAATATCCACGTTTGGGGTTAGGGAATCCTGGGAAAAACTTAATCCAGTTGGCACGTTGGGAGTCGGATCAACGCGAGTTACATTAATCTGAATGGTCTGATTTTGATAGCGCAGGGTAAAGCTATTTTTGCCCAATTTCAAGGGAAAACTCGGCGCAAAATGTCCAGCATAACTGCGGGGGATAATTTGACCATTGACGCGCACGTCTCCTGTTGGTGGTGCTGTCCCAATTAAGAAAATCTGCTCTGCCGTAGTTTGATGATTGTTAGATGGATAGGTAACAAAAAGAGGTTGTTCCGCCCAAGCTGGAGATGCAATAACTGATGCTAATACAGCTAATCCTAGGATTGTTTTCATTTGTTATTTGTTATTCGTCATTTGTTATTTGTCATTTGTCATTCGTTATTTGTCATTCGTCATACTCGCTTCGCGAGAAGCAAGCTACGTCATTTGTCATTTATCATTCGTCATTTAGACAGGGCGGGTTTAGTGACGTTAGGGTGAGCAAAAAACGATAGTAGTGAAACCCGCCCCTACACATAAAACTCTTTTCTCGTCATTGATCTATTTACCTCCCCCTGCTCCCCCTGCTTCCCCTGCTCCCCCTGCTTCCCCTGCTTCCCCTGCTCCCCCTGCTCCCCCTGCTTCCCCTGCTTCCCCTGCTTCCCCTGCTCCCCCTGCTTCCCCTGCTCCCCCTGCTTCCCCTGCTCCCCCTGCTCCCCCTGCTCCCGTAGCTTCCCCATCTCCCCACACCTTACCTACTTTGTCAATCGGATAAAAGATGAGTGGGTAATCCATCAATGCTTTGGATATTTTTCGCCTGCCAATATTCATAAATGCCCTGTTCTCCCTTTTTCTCTGACCATTCAACCAGAGTTTCTCGTTCACCTTGAAATTCATATAGGGGAACAGCATAGCCACAAGAAGTTTGCACTGATTCAATATCTAGAACAATAATTTGCCGTTGTCCTGGCAGTGAATTAAAGTGGATATAAAAGGTGTCCCATTCTGGAGCAACGGGGCGAATTACCCGCCCTTGACCGTAAAGGCGTAAAATTAGAGGTTTATCGGTAAAGCTGCAAAACATGATCGTTAGTCTACCATCGTCCTGCAAATGAGCCGCCGTTTCATTGCCACTACCTGTTAAATCCAGGTAAGCGACGGTTTTCGGATCAAGACAGCGCAACGTGTCCATCCCTTTGGGAGATAGATTAATCCGCCCCTGTCGAGGTGCTGTCGCGGTAAAAAAAATCTGTTGTCCTTTGATGAAGTTTTGTAAATATTGGGAGAGTTCTGAATAAAATTTTGCCATGGTCCTAATACCTAATACCTAATAGATAAAGAAAAATAAAGTATTGTAAATGTAGTCCGACAATTTGTTACCTTGCCAGTCGGAAGCGATCGCAAGTCGTCTAGCTTGGAAATAGGGATGAGCGTTGAGTGGGAGAGGGGCTGGGGGCATTGTCAAGTATAGTTCATAGGGCTTGGGGAGAAAATCAGGACGAAAAAAGCGTCAGGCTTTCGTGGTGGACATTCCAGACGAGAGCGGATGTTCAACGTAAAGGATAAAAGAATCCCCAAAAACGAATCGGGCATAGTACAGACGAGTTGTGCATGGAAAATGGAGAAAGGATGTTCTAAGCGTGACTTGTGGCGTCTGAGATTAGGAGAAGCGAGTTTCATTGGTTTGGGTGTACAGGGTGATAGCAATTTCAATAACCGATCAGGGGAAGATTACTCTTATGAGTGATTGAGGGCGTCACACTCCAGCCCGACTCCAAACAATCTTAAAAGACTGTGGCACAATTAACGGGGTGCATCTTGAAAAGTCTGAGTACTTAAAAATTCTATGGCTAAATTTGTCTTTGTAACAGGTGGGGTTGTATCTAGCATCGGTAAGGGTATCGTTGCTGCTAGCTTAGGACGATTACTCAAATCGCGAGATTATTCGGTGTCGATTCTTAAGCTAGACCCCTATATTAACGTCGATCCAGGAACGATGAGTCCCTTTCAACATGGGGAAGTCTTTGTCACAGCAGATGGGGCGGAGACGGATTTAGATTTGGGACATTATGAGCGGTTTACGGATACGCTGATGTCCCGCCTCAATAGTGTCACCACCGGATCAATCTATCAGGCGGTTCTGAATAAAGAGCGTCGCGGCGACTACATGGGGGGAACGGTGCAGGTGATTCCCCATATTACCAATGAGATTAAAGAACGGATTCATCGGGTGGCAAAAAATACCAATCCGGATGTGGTAATTACCGAAATTGGGGGAACCGTCGGGGATATTGAATCCTTACCATTTTTGGAAGCGATTCGTCAATTCCGTAAGGATGTGGGGCGCAATAATGTGCTGTATATGCACGTTACCCTGTTACCCTGGATTCCGTCAGCGGGTGAAATGAAAACCAAACCGACTCAGCATTCGGTGAAAGAACTGCGTTCGATTGGCATTCAACCGGATATTTTAGTCTGTCGGTGCGATCGCCCCCTGCAACCAGGGATTAAAGAGAAACTCTCGGAGTTCTGCGATGTGCCTGTAGAATCGGTGATTACTTCTCCTGATGCCAATAGCATCTACGAAGTCCCCCTGATTCTAGAACAAGAAGGACTGGCAAACCAAACCTTAGATCTATTACAACTCCCCCAACGGGAACCGGATTTAAGCCAGTGGCAAACCTTGGTGGAACGTATGCACCGCCCCATCCATCAGGTGGAAATTGCCATTGTCGGTAAGTATATCCGCTTGAGTGATGCTTATCTATCCGTTGTCGAAGGATTGCGCCACGCCGCGATCGCATTAGGGAGTGAATTCAACATCCGTTGGGTAAGTTCGGAAGATATTGAAACCGAGGGTGCGGAAAAGTTTTTAGCCGAAGCCCACGCGATCATTGTTCCGGGAGGCTTTGGTATCCGAGGCGTGGATGGCAAAGTAGCAGCAATTGAATATGCCCGTACCCAAAAAATTCCCTTCCTGGGTTTATGCTTGGGAATGCAGTGTTCTGTGATTGAGTGGGCGCAAAATATTGCGCGGCTTGAGGATGCTCATAGTGCCGAGTTTGTACCCAATGCTCGGAATCCCGTGATTAACTTGTTGCCCGAACAACAGGATGTTGTGGACTTAGGGGGTACGATGCGCTTAGGGATGTGTCCTTGTCGGATTCTGCCCAATACCTTAGCTGCTTCACTCTATGAGGAGGAGGTGATTTATGAACGTCACCGACATCGCTATGAATTTAATAATGCCTATCGTAACCTGCTTTTAGACACAGGTTATATGATTAGTGGCACATCCCCCGATGGTCGCTTAGTGGAAATCATTGAATACCCCGATCATCCCTTCTTCCTGGCAACTCAGTTTCACCCAGAGTTTAGCTCTCGACCGAGTGCGCCCCATCCCTTGTTTAAAGGATTTGTGCAAGCTGCGATCGAGCAATGTCAGGGTGAAGATGCAATTTCCCCAACCAATGCTCCAATGATCCAGCAATCCCCTGTGCAGGTATCGTGACCTAAAGATTTGAAGTTTGAGTTATGAGGCGAGCCAAAATTATCTCACAGCTCATAACTCAAAGCTCACAATGGCTTGAGGAGGTTTTGTGGCGTACTGGATACAAATTGATTATGAACGCAGTGATTATGTGATTGACTTAGATCGCATCAGTGCGTTTGCCTGCGCTCCCAACGGCAAAATTATCTTCTGGTTGCCGAATAGTGCCCACCAGATTATCATTAATCAGCAAGGTGATCCAGAGGGGTATCATCAAGTTTTGGATTATATTCAACAAGTCTGTGCTCATTCCCTAGCTGGATCTTGGATTCAAGTTAGATATGAGCGCAGTGACTATGTAATCGATCTCAACCGCATCAGTAGCTTTTCTCACGCGGCGAGTGGCAAGTTAACCTTTTGGTTACCCGATAGTTCAATTCCGATTATTATTAATGAGCAAACTGATCCAGAGAGTTATCAGAAGATTCTAGATTATATTAAACGTAAAACAGGTTATGTTATTTCTTAGAAAGTTAAATTGGAGCGGGTTTAGTCAAATCGGGGCTGGCTCAGAAACGATAGTGGTAAAACCCGCCCCTACAGATCCGCATTCCGTGAACGAAGAAGGGTTAAGACGCGCCATGGAACGGCTCTACATGGCTCCGGGAGCTGTAGCTTAAGTAGACACAGATGGCGGACAAGAGACTTGCACTAAGTAGGGCTTGCTGAGCCTTGATTGATAAGGGTTTCCAGTTTGTGCAGCAAGCCCTAATTATTGGTCTGTTATGAATTCCAATCCCACATCACGGGATTATCATCCAGGGGATCAGTAACAATACGTCCGATCGCGTCAATTTCTTGTAGTTCTTCTTGAGATAATTTAACCTCAGCAGCCTTGGCATTACTAGATGATTGTCCTTCATGACGTGCCCCCGCGATCGCATGAGTTTGTGGTTGGGCAATTAACCAGGCGAGGGATAATTGAGCCAGACTACAATTATGGCGTTCGGCAATTGGGCGCAGTTTATCTACAGCTTGCTGCGCTCGTTGATAGTTGTCTCCTTGAAACAGACAATTTTTGGCACGATGATCGCCTTCTCTTAATTGATGATCGGGTCCAAATTTACCCGTGAGCAATCCTTGAGCGAGAGATGAATATGCCAGGATTGATATATTATTCTCAATGCAGTAGGGTTTGGCATCCTGCTCAACTTTACGCCAAAACAAGGAATAAGGCGGTTGTAAGCTGTCAATCTTCCCATACTGCGCTGCTTCTTCCAACTGAGCGCGGGAGAAATTAGATACACCAATTGCCCGAATTTTGCCTTGTTCCTTCAGTTTGTTTAAGGCGCTCATTGGCTCCTCAATCGGCACTACCTCGGTATTAAACGTTCCGGGGGACCAATGAATTTGGTATAAGTCGATATAGTCCGTCTGTAGATTTTTCAGAGAGCGATCGCAGGCTTCGATAACCTTATCGTGTTTCAGATTCCCCACCCACACTTTGGACGCATAAACCACCTGATCGCGCACATCGGATAATGCCTGGGCAACAATCTGCTCAGAATGCCCCTTACCATAGATTTCTGCGGTATCCACCGTCGTGATACCCGCCTCAAAAGCGGCTCGGATAGCTTTAATCGTTTCCGCATCTTCAATCCCCACCCAGGCACTCTTACCCGCCTGCCAGGTACCCATTATAATCGGTGTGATTTGGATATCGGAAGTTCCTAAAGGTCGCGTTTCCATAACCAATTCCTGTGATCGTAGACAATTTTAACTCCAATTAGCCAAGGGATTAACCGATAAGCCAATCTCATCAAATCTTCTAAGCTTTGGCAGGGTCTTGGCGTCTATCCCAGGTACAATTAGTTTAAACCTCAAGATAGTAGGTTGCTGAAAACCTCTCAGTACAAGGATATGGAATATCATACCCGTAAAATTGCCTTAGTTACAGGTGCGAATAAAGGCTTAGGGTTTGAAATTAGTAAACAACTCGCCCAAAAAGGCATCCGCGTTATTCTTGGAGCGAGAGATGCCAACAAGGGGCGGGAAGCCTGCGAAAAACTTAAGCAAGAAGGATTAGACGTAGATTTCTGTCTTTTGGATGTGAACAGTCATGAGAGTATTGACAAAGCCGTTAGTTGGCTTAACCAAGAATTTGGTGAATTACATATTCTCGTGAACAATGCCGGGGTGCTACTGGATAGAACAACATCTGTATTGGATGTAGATTTTGATACGCTCTCGCAAACCCTGCAAACAAATCTTTATGGCGCTTTTCTAATGTGTCAAGCTTGCATTCCCTTAATGAAAGCCTCAAATTATGGTCGCATTGTGAATATGTCCAGTACCCTGGGTTCCCTTACAGAAATGAGTGATCCAAGTTCACCTTATTATGATTATCTCACTCCTACCTACAGGCTGTCTAAAACAGCTCTCAATGCAGTGACAGCATTATTTGCCAAAGAATTGCGAGGAACGAATATTTTAATTAATTCAGTTTGTCCAGGTTGGGTAAAAACGGATATGGGGTCTGACGCTGCACCGTTAACTGTTGAGCAAGGTGCGGATACCCCGGTTTGGCTGGCGACTTTACCCGATGATGGACCCACGGGTGGTTTCTTTAATAATCGTCAGCCTCTTGCCTGGTGATCTGAATCTCCCTCATCCCTTCCCTTCTAAAATTTCTATCAGCCTATCTTCTAAAGCATTGCGAGCCGCCACATCTGAACAATGATCAATGAGAGATTTTGCCGCCGATATCGCGGCTTGAGCTGTGGGGAAATCAAAACCGCCAAAGGGATCAATAATAGTCGGTTCGAGCAACTGTTCTGATTCTAGCCACGTTACTGTCCAACGCCCTGTTTTTCTCTCCCAAATCGGAATAATTAAATATTCATCCCAATGGGTGTGGTAGCGTTCGGCTTGATCAAACTTTGCCTTATAAGAGTGGCGTTTATAAACGTTATCCACTACTTTTTAATCCTCCCTGATTCTTGATGCTGTACTAAACCCTGGTTTAGAGTCCAGAGCTTTGCCTTGAACGGTAATTTCCCCATAGCTAAGTCAAGAAAATCTCGCCTTTTTGCTTTCGTCGTACTATCAAATATTTGACATGATTAGTCGATTTTAGCTGATTTGGGCGAGGTTTCCCAAGGCTTTATTTGTGAAACTTTGTATAGCTCCCGCTTTTCTCCTCTACCTGCTGTTTTTAGGCTGAAGCGAGATAATTGCCGTCTCGCCTCAAACGCAGAGTCGAACTTCTGATTATATCATGCGGGGACACTCAAGGGTTGACCATTATTAGCCGGAGTCAATTGCAGCAAGAAGGGAACTGCTTTTTTCTTCCAATCTTGGATGGCTGTATAAGACGCCGCCTCTGCGCCGTAGCAAACTTCCAGCATCTCGGTATGGATAATACCGGGACTCAGAGGAATCGCCGCCATTCCTTTAGGCAATTCTTGAGCTAGCGATCGCGTCATGCCTTCAATTGCCCATTTAGAGGTACAGTAGGATGAGACTTGGGGCGAGGTTGAGCGTCCCCATCCTGAACTTAGATTGACAATAATACCGCTTCCCCGGTCAATCATTGCTGGGATAAAATGGCGTAGCATATTGGCGACTCCCTTGATATTGACATCAATCAGATCAGAAAACTCCTGGCTAGGAATCTCCCACAGAGGTGCCAGATTATTGATAATCGCCGCATTATTAATCAGCAAATCCGGTGGACTGTACTCATTGATCAGAAGTTTTGCCCAAGCCATGACCTGATCTTCGTCGGCAACATCGACTACTGTAAAATTATGGGGCGAACCAAACGTCTGATTGAGATCCTTGATGGTCGCCTCGTTTCGAGCGCAACCCAAAACCGTATGTCCTTGAGCGATAAATCCCTCGGTCATCGCTCGACCTAAACCCCGGCTGACACCTGTAATCACGATTACTTTTGCCATGGTTACTATTTTCCCTTGATACCTTTCTTTTAATAGATTAAGGCGATACGGGAAGATGCGATCGCGCCTACTGCTATACTTACCAGCTTATTCACCGGAATTCAATTATCAGGGAAAATTTACTATGGCTCCCCCTGCGCCCTCTTCTTCCCCTGCGCCCTCTGCGCCCTCTGCTTCCCCTTGGCAACAATTACACTACATAATTCCCTTTAAATTCAACACAAATCCCGGTAACACATCTTCTCCTGACAGAGTAGCCGGAGAGTTGAGAATTTCTACATCCTCTCCTGGACGATAAATCTCAACTCGCTTATTTTTACGGTCAATTAACCATCCCAATTTTGCCCCGTTATCCCTATATTCTCTCATTTTTTCTTGTAGTTCTTTCAGCGAATCGGTTTCCGAACGCAATTCCACGACAAAATCTGGACAAATCGGGGCAAACTTCTTTTGTTGTGTCGGAGTTAACGCTTCCCATCGTTCCCGGCGTATCCAAGAGACATCAGGGGAACGCTCGGCACCATTGGGAAGTTTGAAGCCACTCGAGGAATCAAAAGCAATCCCTAAATTATTCTGACGGCTCCAAGCTTGGAGTTGATAGGCGAGTTCAATATTGCGATTTCCCGTTTCACTACCCGTTGGTGACATGATTAGTAATTCCCCTGATGTTGTCCGCTCAAATCGGTAATCTCGGTTTCTCTGACACAGCTCAAAGAACTGATCATCAGTTAAATCGATACTCAATTTTATCCGAGAAGGCAGAGGAATAGTTGCTATATTCATACAGGTATTACCACAGCATATTTTATCGAATTTTTGGAACCCACCTATGCCGATTTTATTGGGTTTCTCCTAACAGCGATCGCCAATCTTGGATCGCCTGCTCAGACCAAAGCCAATTCTGACTCAGGGCGTCGGCTTGAAAATTCACGGGGTCATCTTGGAGAACTTTTTGCCGCAGTTTCAACGATTCATTTAAAAGATTGGTGCGCTTTTCGGCTGGCTGTTGTTGAGCGGATTTCCAGAATCCTAAAGCCAATCCCGCATACGCTGTTAACGCTTCTTTTTTCGCCCCATTTCCCGCCACATCTGCATCGATTTGCTCTTGTTCAATTAAGGTGAGAGCATCTAACCAGGCATTGTTGGCTCGCTCGAAATCTCCTTCTGCGTAGTAGGCAAAGCCAAGGGCATTGTGATAGTTTGCAAAATCAGGTTGGGCTTTAACCGCCGTTTCCCAATACCGTCGCACATCGCTAATATTATAGTTTGTATCCCCAGTTTGAAGCGACTGCCAAGCCAGACGTCCCCTCAAAAAACTGATGGTTGGATTATCCAATTGGGAGGTAGAAACAGCTTTTAAAGCTGCATCGGCTTGAGACAACGCGCCTCGATTGAGTAAAGCTTCAACCGCTTCAGTTCCGGCGTCGATATTCCCCTGACCCAATTGTTCGATCGCGAAAGCGGTGACGTCACTGGTTTCGGCTTTGTCTAAGTTGATTCCATCTGAGTCTGAGGATTGAGGTAGACTCGACACAGGAGAATCAGGCGATGTAATTAACGTATCAGGTCGCGGCTGACGGTTCCAAACCAAGGCAAAACTTAATAGTGCGATCGCAACTGCACCAACCCCCAATCCAATCCACAGTTTAGGCGCAACCAGCCAAGAACGCCATCCCTTTTCAGTCGATTCCACTGGTTTCGGCGTTACCGTCTGTTCAGATGACGGCGTTGCTGTTTTTGGCACAGACGTTGATGCTGGCGCTGCTGAGGAAATTGTGGGTTGCTGAGGCGGCGGGTTGGGTACGTCCTGATTGTCTGGTTCAGGTGTGGTTTGGGGTGGATAATTCGCGTCTGGGCGAGGTAACTTAGGTTCCTCGATCTCCGGCTCACTATCCAGTTGTTCGAGTAAATTCTTAATAAAGCTAGACGGATCATTCCCCTCATCTTCTGAGGGCGTCTCCTCTGAGGGCGTCTCATCGAGCCAATTTTGCCTCGGTTGATATTCATAATCAGCTAGGGGAGGTTTCTCCTCTAGCAGGAATTCATCCTCATCCTCTAACCTCGTTCTATTTAACATCTGTTGTGTGAATAGTTCGGCATCACTTTCATCAGAGACTAAAGGCATATCTGGTGGTTCCGGTAACTGTAATCGTTCTTCCCGATGGTGATAGTCATCGTCCACGTTGGTGAGGAATCCATCAAATTCGGGATGCAGGTAAAGTACGGGCAGCGCCCAATATAATTGGTTAGAGCCATAGGCAGAAATTAGCCCCTGTCGCGCCCGACTCAGACTCAGATCAATGGGATAGCCTTGATTGAGATTCCGATAAAGGAGGCGTGTGAGGGTGAGTGCCACTTCATCAGGAATCCGTTCTGCCATGGCTAGAACACCGGGAATGCCTCGTTTGACCAAGGCTTCGGCTAAATTGCGGTCTTTACCATTATTTAGGGGGTCTGAGGTGGCTGTATAGGCACCACGACAGGAGTTAAATACGGCTAATTGCACGCCGTTATTTGCTAGCAATCCGGCTAAATCGTTGCCGTTTAAGGTTTCCGTTAATCCGGTTTTATTGCTAACTAAATAAACATCCCCACCAGAATCCCCCAGACTACTGTGACCCGCATAATGGAAAACTTGATATTGACCTTGTTCTAAAGCTTGGGTAAGTTGTTCTCGTCCCGGTTGTTCGAGAATGGTGAGTTGAATCGCCGGGGGTTCTTGGCGAGAACGGTTTTTGAGTTCTTCTTGTAGATGTGCTGCTTCCTGTGCCAGTTCTAAACTCTCTTGGTCACTTGGTCCAGCAATGACCATCAGAATTTTCAGGACAGGATTGGCTTGAGGGGGGAGGGAATGAATCGGTCGCATCAACCCGGTGCTGAGTTGATATCGGGAGAAGGCGACATCCGTCCCGGTTGCCAAAGGGCGATCGCCTGCATGGAGAACTTCCCAGGGTAAGCGAGGTAAGCGATTCCCTTTGAGTCCCAGACGCAGTCGTAATACAGTGCGTTGATTTTGCGCGATCGCTTGTGCCATCATCCAACTATCACGCAAGCTCCCTTGGAATAAGGCATTATAGAGTTCCTGACCCAGCGCCACCAAGTTTTGGCAGGATTGACGCACTTGCTGATCGGAGTTAGGCAAGAAAAACAGCTCATCCATACCACCAGCACCCCCTTGTAACAAGCCCAGGAGGGGATCATTCATCAGTTGTCTCGCTTGCGTTAACCACTCATCCATGGGCCAACGCACTTGTTCTTCTGCCAAAGGCACCCCGGGTGCGACTCGTTCAATCCGCACTAGATGCTGGTCGTCCCCCAAAGGGGTCACAGAGATATGGAATTCCTGTGCCACTGCTATTGCCTGGTCAAGTTTGCTGAATGTCAAGGGTTTTTACTGGGTTTTCAAGATTTATAGCATTCATAGTGTCTTTAGATATAGATTGATTTAATTCTATGAAAGTTTCCTTATAGAGTTTAGGGACTCAGACGCGAGTCATGTATTTAATGAGACCTTTTGACCGTATGGATGAGGGGCGAGACATTAACCCTTGTTAAGAACGCTGGAATTTTTCGGCGGCGGATGCTACTGAACTCAAATTGAGGAACTGATCCAGGATTGTTCCGGATAAACCCCGCCTATTCCAGAAGAGTGAAATGGTAGATGCACCCTGATTGACGTTCCCTGGCTCACTGATTTGGGCTAGGGATTTTTTTTTAGCCATAGTGGGTAAGCCACATCCAGCATTTTTCCGTTGCTATGTACATCGGGATGAAGGAGTTTTTCCGAATGTCGGGGTGGGTTTCACGATTATCGTTTTTTTCCGCCCCGATTTGACTAAACCTGCCCCTAGAGAAGGTTTCAGTTGTGATTGTACAGACTGGTTCTGTTGGGGTTCAGTTCAATCTCTCTTATCTTAGCAACGGTTGCACGAGAGGGATACATCCGGAAATTACTCTGGGAAAGGAAGTAGAAGTAGGGTGGGCATTGCCCACCAGCATACCAGTCATTACCTGTAGAGGAACGGCACTGCTGCAAGCTGTCATGCCTTTAAATTGGGTATTAGTAGCGAGAAAAACATCAGGTTTATTCGCTGTCATCAGAATAGTTGGGGTGTTTATAGTTTTCATCTAAAATGGTGGAATAGGGAATTATCATACAAAATCTAACACAACGAATTTCAGTAGACCGAAAAGTTTTGCGATCGCGATCATGTCAACCGACTTGATGGCGGATACGGTACGGGGGAAAAGCATAGCCGCAGGGGTTACTTGGGATAACCGTGTATGTAAATTTGGTCAACTTGTCTAAGGAAGAAGCGGAGACTGAATTATTAGCGGCTCTTCAGGAACGTGCCAAGCCAGATAAAAAGCCAGCGTTTCCAGGTCGTGTAACGACTGCTGAAGAACGAGAAATGCCCAATTCCGTTCCGTTTCCTGGTGAACCAATGACACAGCAGAATTCCAATTATGGGCGGGATCAGAACATCATCAATCAACCGTCAGGCAATATTCGGATTGGCGGGTCTTAGTACCGGAACGTTATGTATTCTAACCAGGGAGAGTCGGTAAGCTTGTGACGCAGCAGAATAATAACTACGGACGAGACCAATACATTATTAACTCACCAGGAACCGTCTACGTTGAAGGGTTTACCTCGATCACACCCATTGAGAATGAAGATGTTGAAGCCCAAGAACGGGAGACGTTATCGAATGAGTTTTATCGTGGAATCTCAGCTCGGTACAAACATATTCTTGCCGCAGTTGATAAACCCCGTCCGAATAAGCTGAATGAGATTAATCAGAAATTCCAGGAAAACCAGCTCGTAATTGTTCATGGTGCTTCTGGACAAGGAAAAACGACTCTGGCATATAGGTACTTGCATGATTTCTTTCGAGATCATCAACGTTTCCAAGTCCAGGTAATTGAAGGTCGTAAAGATGCCTTAAGTATCGCCAATGCGCTGGCAAGGCAAGCTAAGGAGAGCGAAATTCCCATCGCTGTTTATCTAGACGTTGCACCGAATGATGTGGGTTGGGATGAGCTTGTCAAACAACTATCCTCCCATCGAAATATCCAAACTCTGGTTACGATTCGAGAAGAAGACTTCCGCCGCACTAGCATTTCTGGCGCAGAGCTACAGTTTTCTGAAGTAGAGTTACGGTTTGATCGTCCTGAAGCGGCAGAAATTTATCAATTTTTAGTAGATACGGAAAAACCAACCCAATTTCTGGACTTCGACGATGCCTGGAATCGGTTTGGTGGTGAAGGACCCTTAATGGAATTTGTCTATCTTGTTACGCAAGGAAATTCTCTCCGGGAGAAACTACGACAGCAGGTTAGACAAATTGAAGATGAGGTTAGAGTCGGAAAACGTCCTGAAGCCGAACTCACATTACTTCGATTAGTTTCAGTTGCGTCAGCTTTTGAAGCACGTTTGAAGGTTAGAGAATTGGTTCGTTCCCTCAAATTGCCTGCGCCACAGCGAACTTTGGAGGTGATGGAAAAAGAGTATTATTTATTGAAAACTACAAATAACAGTGCTTGGGTTGGGGGGTTGCATCCCATTCGTTCAGGAATTTTGGTAGATATACTGACTGATTCGACATTCTATCCTTGGTCTGACACTGCTACGGAATGTTTACCGTTTATCGTTGAACAAGACGTTAGCAATTTTCTACTCTATGCCTTTTCACGGTATCGGACTGAGCTAGAACCATTGTTAAATGCACTTGATTCATACCAGCCGAGACGATGGGTTGCGATCGCGGGTGTAGTCCGAGCCTTAATTTGGCTTGGCATTAAGGAATATATTGAAACCAATCAACAACTGATTTTGGATATTGACAAAGAAGCGAGTAGCGGCTGGCAAATCGTTCTCAATGTAGATATTGCTGGTGTCAGTCCAGATGCAAATCTTCACTCAACACTAGCGCGGTTATTACCTGAGAAGGGATTGGCACAGGTGGAAGCCCTCCGCAGTCGTCAAACCGAGACAAGTCAGATATTTGTTCGTGCTTCTCAGTGGCTATCAAACTTAACTCAGGAACCAATTCCTCCCCAACTTGAATTAGATTGGGCTGGGATGGCAGAAACTTTGTTTTGGGTAAGACGGTTAAAAGTAACATTGCCCATCATTAATTGCCTATCTCGTGTTGACATAGATAGTGCCGTTGAGACATTAACTCTTGAAATTTTGGCAGATATCGCCCTTGGGCTTTTCTACTGCGATAAATCAGGCTATCGCTCCTGGATAAATGATAATTACGCTAGATTAATTCGTCGATTTCAACGGAAAACCCAGACATTAGTTTTAGAAAATGATGGACAAAATATTCGATTACATTTCTTAATTGAATTATTTCATAGTGAAACTTTATCATCTGAAATACCACAACTTAACAACAGGCAGAATATTCAATCTCATTTCCCGACTGAGCTATCTCAACCCGGTGTACAGCGCTCAGAATCTCAACCTAGTCAAACTGACTGGGAAGAAGTTTTCTTGAATGCAGCAATGTATCGATTGAAGTTATGCAGAAAAATTTTTCCAGACCTAGAACGATATTGCAGCCAAGGGTATGGGCATCAAATCTGGATCAATGCTGAACTCCCTGATGATACTCACAAACACATCCCACACTCTAACTTTCCACTCCATTGGTTAGTTTCGCTGAATGCCACATTTAGAGGATTAGTGGAGCAGACTGTACGACCTAAGACATGGGAAGAATACACTCAACTTGTTTTGGAATTACGACGAACAATTGTGCAAGTCCTGCAACAACTGAAACAGGGTCTAGATATTTACTTTAGAGAAAAAAAGATGACAAAAATCATGGGTGAACATATTGAATCCAGTTCATGGACTCGCAGTCAGCAACTTTTACAGTCCTCTCCCTTACTACCAAGCTGTGCTTTTGATGAATGGGGCTTTGTCTCTGATAGTCGCGATCGCTCAAAGGAGTCAAATCAGGAAGCTCTTTACCAACGTCAAAATCTCGTTGTAGAAAAATATAAACCTTATCACAAGGCTTTTCGTAAATATACTAGTGCATGCTTGAACTTCTTTAGGCAAGCTGAATGGGTTTTGAACTTTCATCCCTATTTCAGGAATGGAGAAAATACTAGAGTTCAAGAAGTTGCCCAGCAAGCCAACATCGATCTAAGTCAACAGGCTCGTCTATCTGTACTAAATTTAGGGGATGCTCGGAAAGTATTGCCTAAGTTCCAAGAAGAGTTTAGAAGTCTTTTAACCCAATTTGCAGAAGTTGATGAGCTAAGTAACTTAGAACGCTTAGAACAAGCCATATTTAACAATGTATGGTGTTCATGGTATTTCTTTGCCTTTCATCCCAATCAGCGATTCCAAAACGCCACCTGGCAATGTACACAGCAATTCAGTAATCAAGTTAGAGAAATCAGAAAAAATATTAAGAGAGAGCTACGGAGGCTCTCCCGAATTGGTTTACAAGTCAGTATTCTCTCAGAGGACGTACTTTGGGAAGAGGAGCGAACTCTATGGCTGGTGATTAATGGGGAAAATGTGTTTGATGTGTATAACACTGTTGAAGGAGTGGTTTCTGCTGTTCGCCGAGCGATCGCTGTTTCTCAGAATCATGAATTACGGCACTATGCCATCACATTCACTTGGTCAAATATTGTCATTGTGCCGTTGTTAAAAGGTAAATCTTTGGATAGAACGGCTTGGTGTTTCTCCTCAATTCTCTTCTCTGTGGATACAGGTGAGGGTACGTTTGGGCGATGGAATTTTGTGCCAGTTGCTATTCCATTAAACGCTTTCTCTCAATTGGCACTCACAACTTGGACATATCCTCGTTTGCTAGTTGGACAAAAACTCACAGGATTGCTGTTGCAGTTGTCATTATTGGTGTCACACATACGAGAGTTTGAACAACTGCCAGAACTAGACGAGCAGGGACACGAGTTACTTCAGCAATATATTCAACGACTCACAACTCCGATGGGTGAGATATTCCAAGCTGTGTTAGACACAGAGACAGAAATAATTGACTATTCCAAGCAGCTTTCGCCTTCAGAGCAAGAAAATCGTCCCCATTTAACTACTGTAGTTCAGGGACTTGCAGAACTACATGAACAAATCCTGCCGCCTGCTGATTGTTCTAGAGACGGAAGAATTGAGTTAACCATGAACCTGCCAGAAGTTGCTGAGTGGGCTAACCGTTTAGAATCGATTCAACAATCCGTCTTTTTAATATATTTGTTCTGGGTGTCAGATGTGCTAGAGGAAGCAGAATCTTCAAGTTGTAATTGAACAGGGAGAACGTTACACAAACGCTTTGTAGGGGCGAGTCGCTGGACTAACGCTAATAGGACAGCCTATTATTGGTGTTGACTCGCCTACTAATCAGTAAGACTTGGCTAGCTTTTGCCCAACCTGACGCGAATCCCATTGGGAGCAGGTCAAGTTTGATATAATGTTCATGCTAACCTGATACGTTGGGTTTCGTTCCTCAACCCAACCTACTTGCTAAATCTTAACCCGAATCCTTATGTAATACTTTTAAAGTTGGCGGCTGTGTTTACCTGTCAGACTTTGTTATCGACAGATGAGACAAAATTGTTTGCTGCGAATCCAATTTATAGTTGATGAAAGTGAAAGGTTATTATAGAAACTATCTACCCGTGAATAGCACTGAACAATCATGAGGATTCTGCTGGTTGAGGATGATCAGCGCATTGCCAAAGCGCTGGCAGAAACTCTGCAAGATCGACATTATATTGTTGATCTGGCGACTGATGGCGAAGCGGGTTGGGATTTCGTCGAAGCATTCAACTATGAACTCATCCTGCTGGATGTGATGCTACCTAAACTGGATGGAATTAGCTTTTGTCAACGCTTGCGACGTTCCGGTAAAATGACCCCGGTGCTGATGCTGACGGCTAAAGACACCAGCAATGATAAGGTAATCGGATTAGATGCAGGTGCAGATGATTATGTGGTGAAACCCTTTGACTTGCCAGAATTAACGGCTCGGATTCGGGCATTACTGCGTCGAGGCAATTCTAGCCTACCCCCAGTGCTGGAGTGGGAACGTCTCAGCCTCGATCCGAATACCTGTCAAGTCACTTATGCTGAACAACCCCTGCATCTGACACCCAAGGAATACAGTTTGCTGGAATTACTGTTACGAAGTCATGGTCGTGTGCAGAGTCGTAGCGCTATTTTAGAACAGCTTTGGTCATGGGATGATCCACCCGGAGAAGACGCGGTTAAGGTTCATATTAAAGATTTACGCAAGAAACTTAGAGCAGTCGGCGCTCCACCGGATTTGATTGAAACGGTTTATGGCATAGGGTATCGGCTTAAGCAAAATTAGCCAGGGGAAAGACGTATGAGTAGAGAAAATACGGCAAATGAGGGAAATAGGAGACACAATACGGCAAGGGATAGAGGAGCAGAGGGAACCGGGGGTGTAGGGGCGGGTTTTACAGATAACATGCAGGCGCTAAACCGATAAGTTGACTAAACCCGCCCTTGAGGAAGCAGGGGAAGAAGAAATTACATTTAGAGCTCGCTCCGAGTAATATTGATAGGAGATAGAAAACATTGGATTCCTTTTTATCAAAATTAGGTCTGAAAATTATTCCCTCGCCGAACGCGAAGCGTCAACCCTCAACACTCAGTCAGGGCGGGTTTCGCCAAAAGGTTACCATCAATAAAAAGAAAATCCCTAAACCCGCCCCTACACCCTCACAATCATTTCATCAAGGGTCACGACGGGTCAAAACCATGCCCTCAGCGATCGCGAAAGCTCAAAATGCTGTCAGTCCCCAGTTTCAAGCCTTGCGCTGGCGTCTGTTGGGTTCCTACCTGATGGTTATGGTGGCAATTCGGGTCATATCCAATGGCGTAGTCTACGAATTTTTTGCCCATAGTCTCTATCAGCAATTAAATAACCGTCTGCTCAATTTAGCCCAAGCGGCGGCTCATAGTTTAGTGGCGATTAAGCAGGATAAAGATGCCGTTGATCAACCAGCTTATCGCCCTTTAGATGGAGATGGTGATCTCGACATTCCCTGGCAAAATCTAAGTAAACCGGATCAAGGTGTGGAGTGGTTTGGGGCAGATAAGCAACGATTAGCTATCTCTGGCACCCTTTCACCCACTTTTCCCCTGCAAGAAGGATTCCAGACAGGGGAACAAGGGCAGATTCGTACCTTAACGATTCCCGCGTACAGTTACAGCCAAGGACAACGACAACTCGAAGGTTATGTTCGCGCCAGTGAATCTACAGAGTCTGTGGAAGCTGTCCTCACCCAGTTACGTTGGGGATCAGGTGTAGCAGGTGTTCTGGCGTTAGGACTGATTGGAGTGGGCGGTATGTGGCTGACTCGGCAGTCGATGAAGCCCATTGAGCAGAGTTTTCAGCAACTTAAACAGTTTACAGCCGATGCATCTCATGAGTTACGCAGCCCCCTGACGGCGATTAAGGCGTCAGTGGAAGTAATGCAGACTCATCCAGAACGGATTCATCCGGCGGATGTGGAAAAATTGAATGCGATCGCGTCGGCGACTAGCCAGATGAGTCGTTTGGTCGAGGATCTCCTGTTACTCGCCCGAACGGATGCGACAACCGCTGCACCAACCCGCGAATGGACGGTGATTCCCCTTGATGAACTTTTGGAGGATGTTGAGGAGCGTCTCGAACCCAACGCTGAAGCTCAAGCTACTACTCTGAAACTCGAACTACAAAAGGACATTTTTGTCAAGGGGGATGCCTCTCAGCTTTTTCGTGTCTTTTGTAATCTGCTCGAAAACGCTCTGCAATATACCCCATCCGGGGGTACAGTTACCCTGTCGATGAGTACAGATGAAACCTGGGTGGTTGTGAGTGTGGAGGATACAGGGATTGGTATTGCTCCAGAACATTTACCCTTTATTTTCGATCGCCTGTGGCGAGCCGATAAAGCCCGAACTCAGCGCCAGGAGGGTTCTGGGTTAGGTTTAGCGATCGCCAAAGCTATTGCCCAACGTCATGGTGGAGACATTACGGTGAGGAGTGAGTTAGGAGTTGGCAGTTGTTTTCAGGTGTATCTACCTATATTTTCTTAGGGGTAAGCTGTTCGGCATTTAAACCTTAATGTCAATAATGACGAAATCCTTGTAGTGCGAGCCAGAAAGCTCGCTACTAATACCCAATTTAAATGCATGACAGCTTAGGCACAACACTGAACACCTCGACCTATTTTTACCCAAAATCATGGTCTCGAACCATGTCTTTTTTTTTAAGTCGGGGAACGGCACAGAAGAACCCCTAATGGTGGTGTGACGGAATACAACTTTTATTTCTTTACCGAATCTTTACATTTACCGTCTATTTTTTGTACCAAGCCATTCTCAGCGAGTGGCAAGGCTGTTTATACAGAGTATTAAGATACTAGAGATAATGAATTCAAAAGCTTTAATTGCTGAGTTTATCGGCACGTTTGCCTTAATATTTATTGGCGTTGGTGCGATCGCGACAAACTATATCATAAAAGGTGACACCGATGTCGATTTAGTCGCCATTGCTCTAGCCCACGGCTTGACCATTGCTGTCATGGTTAGCGCTACCGCCGCCATTAGTGGGGGTCATCTCAATCCAGCCGTCACCTTCGGCGCTTGGTTGGCGGGCAAAATTAATCTCAAAGATGGTTTGGGATATATTATTGTTCAGTGTTTAGGAGCCATCTTTGCTGCCAGTTTGATTAAGTTAGCGATACCCCTAGAGCCACTAGGAGCCATTAACATGGGTACACCTGCACTAGGTAATGGAGAAACTCCAATTATGGGCTTAGTGCTGGAATTTATCCTCACCTTCTTTCTCGTCTTCGTGGTTTTTGGCACAGCGATGGATAAACGCGCCCCCCAAGTCGGCGGTTTGTTTATTGGGTTAACCGTTACCCTCGATATCCTGGCGGGTGGACCGATTAGTGGTGCCGCCATGAACCCTGCTCGTTATCTCGGTCCAGCTTTATTGGGAGGGGGACTCCAGTACATTTGGCTCTATTGGCTTGGTCCATTAGCTGGTGGTGGTGCGGCGGCTTTAGTGTACCATTACCTGCTCGAAGACCGCAGTCAACGTGCGATCAAGTCTAAGGAGGGTGAAAACTAGGTAATAACTCCATCTTGGTGAGAGAAATGACTTGTGAGATGGGCAATGCCTAACCAAGACCAACCTGTAATTGGGGGAGTTAACGACTTTCCCCAACTTTTTTTTGGTACAACTATGGTATCCACCCGAGTTCTTTACCTTTTTCACCTAAAGTCTTAACAACAGCCGGAAACGGTGATGGATAACTTCAGAAGTCTCAAGCAATGGAGGAGGGGATGCCCATGATACGCACCTTTCGTAAATACCACCGCTTAATCGCGATCGCTGCCTGTCTACCTTTAATTCTGACAGTGATTACTGGCATAGGCTACACCATTTTTGATGAATGGTTCCATCAAGACGAGATCGGCGGGTTTCTGATGCAACTGCATACCCTGAAAATTTTAGGTCTCGACACCATCTATCCGTTGTTGAATGGTTTGGGATTAGTGGGGCTGTTAGTTACAGGGTTGAGCATGACGGGTTTATTTAAAAAACGTCTATCTACCCACAAAACAGGCAATTAATAAAATCATGATTCAGGATTCAAGTCACAATTCAAAAGTGACAACTACTGCCGTATAGTGGTAGGGGTGTAATGTTTGCGTCTCTCCACTGGGCTGTCCCTCACCCCCTTGGGAAGGGCTATCGTCAAGACTTTTTAACCTATGAATCGCCGAGAATTTATAACTTGGGTGGGAATTGGTGGTATCGCCAGTTACTTGCCCGTCGCCATTGTTGCTTGTTCGCCCAAAACCGATGAATCAACCTCTGCGGCTAATCCCACTCGTGCGGATGGATTTGAGTCGGTGGGTACAGTCGCTCAATTGGATCAAGAGGGTGAAATCCTCAACGAACAATTTTTTGCCGGTTCAATCTTGGTGTTGCGTGATCCAGAGGACTCGAACAGGATTATAGCTGTCAATCCTACCTGTACTCACACGGGTTGTACAGTAAAGTGGCAAGGTGAGCAAACGGAATTTGTCTGTCCCTGTCATGATTCTAAATTCGCAATTGATGGCGAAGTCATTCAAGGACCCGCTAAAGATTCCTTGGCTGGTTATGAGGTGAAGCAAGAAGATGATTTAATTCTGGTCAAAGCTGGTTAAAACCAGCTTACACACAAACGCAACTTATGTTGAGGGCACGATAGTATCGTGCCCCTACGAATGGTGATTTAGATGTCAATAAACTCGAGTTCTAGGAGAGACTAAAATGATGTGTCTGTAGACTGGCGATTTATCCCACGCCGCCTGAACCTTCGCTCAGGTCAGAATATTGGACTTAAGGGTTGTCGCTGTCTCTAGCTAACCGAAACCTCCATCAGTTCTTGAATCAAGGAATTGCTGTCTTGACTCATTGAGGGTTCTGGATGTTTGGCGATAATCATCGGAGTGTCTTCCATATCACTATCCGGGATAGCTTGGAGAAGGTAAACCTGTTCCGGGTTGACATTGGCAATCACCTGGGGTGAATGAGTCGCCACAATAAACTGACAATTGGGAAAAGTGCGAGTCAGTGCTGGCACAATCTCATGTTGCCATTTCGGATGCAGATGGAGTTCAATCTCATCAATCAGAACCACACCATTCCCTTCTAGGGGATTCGCTAACCCCGGATTCGCGATCGCTAATCGTTTGGCTAAATCGGCGGCGAGTGAGAGTAAACCTTTTTCACCTTCTGATAGTTGATTAACGACTAATTCTCGACCTTGTTTCGTCACTGTCATCCGTAAGGGGGCACGTCGCACCCGGAAGTTAGCAAAACCGGGTAACAGAGAGGATATTGCTTGGCGGATGGCTTCTAGGAGGCGATCGCGGTGTTCAGGATTATCTCGACGCCATTCGTTTTCTAGATCCTCAAGATCCTTAAACCACTCGAAGAAGCTGCTAAAGTTAATCGACACACCCGTTAAGGCGTGGTCATAAATCGCCAGTTGGTTCGACCAATAGTATTTAGTTGTTTCTTGGGTAACCTTGTCGCAAAACTGGCGGTTGACGGGATAGTAAACCACGACGGGTAAATTCACATTCAGATTGTTTTGCAACTGATTCTTAATTCGCAAACAAATTCCTTCTAATTCTCGCATGTTCCCGCCCCTAGGTCGTCCCTTGGTATTGGATAACGAGAGAAACCAACTGATCTGCCGTTCCCTCAAGGAAATCGTGATCTCATTTTTGGTTTGATGAGCGCCATTGGCGATATCTTCCTGACTAAAAAAATGTCGCGGAATTTTCCGTTCTTCGGTAATGTCCTGTTCATTAATAAAATGTCCCGTTCCAATTGGATCTTGAAGTTCCGCCACAAAATGGGAAAGCAGGAGTGCGATACAGTCGAGAATACTGGATTTTCCCGTTCCGTTGATCCCCACCAAGACTGTCGGTTCAGTCTCCTGGAACTCCAGCGTCAGATCGCCGATGCCACGGAACGAGTTGATTTTCAGGCGCTTGACTTTCATGGCTTATAGTAGGCTGATGGCAATAAAATGACACCGGGATGAAAAAGCAGCAATTGTTGTTGATACTGCTGATGATACTCTGATCAGTTGAGCTTGTCCGGCAAAAGCCTCATGCAATTGATTAAAGAACTCCTTAGATGGACGTTGTAAAAACGTACCCTGACACGTCTAGAACTTAAATGCGTAACCTCTGAGGAACCCTTAACTGGGGTTACGCCAGCCGATGCTGACGCTTTAGGGAGCAATCCCTAGTGAAGCTTCCCAGAAATAAACGCGATCGCAATATTGAAATCTGCTCTTACAGATAGCTTCCAGGGAAACATTTTGCGTGTTGGTCACATCCAGGGACACGAAAGCGGGTTCTCCTCCGGGTGCAACGGTTCGAGATTCAGCCTTTACCCCATCTATATACACATTAACAAGAACCCTGGGACTACCTTGGTCGTTATCGCGCATGCCAAACCCTAATTGCAATGTCTGAAAGTTAACATTCTCCCGATTGGGTTGCAGTCTACAGGTCAATGATGCCAGAGTATCGCCCGAACCCATATAAAATCGCGATGAGTAAACCGCTTTATTGACTACAACGTTTTCACTTCGACGTCTCCAGTTGCCGATCCCCGTATCCACACAATTGAGCCTTAGCAGGAAGGTTGAGCGTTCTTGCGCTTGCACAATTTGTTGACTTGGGGCAGTCAACGCCGCAAATAGAAGTCCACTGGCAATAATTTTCTGAATCAGTTTGCTTTTCATCTGCATTGAGTAGATCACCCACACCAATAGGTGTCAATACTACATCATCCCATGGGCAAAGGTGCAGGGGGGTAGGGAAGATGAGGGAGATGGGGAAGATCTTACTTTTCATGGGATCTGGAAAACCTCTCTCCAAACCTCTCTCCTGCAAGGAGAGAGGCTTTGAATTCTCCTGCTTAAAAAGGGGGACGGAAGGGGGATCTAAAAAGGGAAGAGGGGGATCTACAAGGGAAGAAGGGGAACGACATCTAAATAGAGTTTATTCAAGCAGTGCTGGTATCACCCCTTGATCAAAGATTTGACCCTTTGTATCAATAGCACGAACCAAGATGCGATCGCGAAACACCTCGTAAGCGGCAAAACTCAGCGTTGAGGCGGAATGGGCAGTCCATGACGAACGCCCGACAGGGCGAACTCCAGCACCCGCACCACAAATTAAATAGGTTGTCCCATTAATCGGGAGAGTCCGTTCGTAGTTGTGGTCATGACCATTAATATAGAGTTGCACGCCGTATTTTTGAAACAGAGGCGTCAGGGTTTCAATAAAGGCTTGATTCAATCCGTAGTGACCCGATGAATAAATTGGATGATGACCAAAGACAATTTTCCAGGGCGCATCACTGCGGCTAAGTTCCTGTTCTAACCAGGGTAACTGACGTTGCCAATCCGCATTGGCGTTTGTATCTAGCGCCCAAAATTGGACGGATTCCCGCCGAAAGGTATAGTATCGTCCCTCCATATTGAAACCCGGATAACGAACTTGGGGATCACCATTGGCGGTACGGATGTCATGGTTTCCTAGACAAGCGTGAAATTTTACCCCCTTTTCCAGTAAGGCTTGATAGGGTTTTTCAAAGACAGCCTCTACCTTTTTAATTTCCCCATTGTTATAAATATTGTCACCTGCCATAATCACCAACTGGTATGAATTCTGTTGGTAATAAGCCGTCATCGCCTCTGCCACCGCATATTGTCCGGCTGCACCTGTACCTGTATCGGCAATGGAAACAAAGCGTAACAGAGGTGGATGAGTTAATTCGTTCTGGGTATCCGTCGAGGGGGTTGGTTCAGGAGTCTGGGAATGGGTATCACTCGTCTGAGTCGTTTGACGGGCGAAAAGATTACTGCCAAGGGCAATCGTCCCGAAACAACTAATACCACTCAAAATCAGAAATTGACGGCGTTTGAGGCTCATAGATCCTGAAGAAAAACGGGCAAAAATGCTAGATTTGTGCTGTAGGAGCAGCGTTCTGTAAGAAGAATCTAGCGCATTTTATGCCAATTGGCATTGCTGGGTAGGGAAATAAAAATGTCAAAAGAGCAGCATAAGCCTCAGGAACCCATAGAGGTAGATGAATCCACTCAAGAAACCAATACGGCTGAACCCACTCGCCAGTCTAAACTGGTGGATTGGCTCTATCCCAGCTTTGAAACCGTTGAGAAGGTGTGGGATGGTATTTTGGCAGCAATCCGCTTTTTGTTACCTGAAGCTTGGAATCAAAAGCTATCGGATTGGGGATTGACGGGCGCGATCGCGGCGTTTATTGTGGTCATAATGGTGACGACAGTCGCACTAACGCCAGAGACACCAACACAGTTAGCCAAAGAAGTAAAACCCGAACCCATCCCTGCACCTGCCGAATTAGCCGCACCTGAACGAGCAGACACTTCAGAATCTAATTCCTCTCCCCTAGAACTTACCCCAGAACAACGCCTGATTACGGCGATTCAAGATCAAGTGGCTGAAATTACAGATCAGTATGCTAATGGACTGATTCAATCCATTCAAGCCAATTTTCAGGGGAACCGTCTGATTGTCACCGTGAGTGATGGCTGGTATGAATTAGATGAACAGGATCAAGAGCAATTAGCGAGTGAAATTTGGCGTCGCTCTCAAGACTTGGAGTTGAGCAAACTGGAAATCACTAATTCTGATGGAAGTCTATTGGCGCGGAGTCCGGTAGTCGGTTCTGGGATAGTCATTTGGCAGCGTTAGAATTTCACCGCCTACTAACGATATAGAGACGTATCAGGCTACGTCTCTATATCACATAAATGCTACTTTATATCAAGAGCAGATCAGCGCATGGCTTTCTCAAGCTGGTTAGCAATATTGAATTGAGATAGACTCGGGGATTCAATATCACTTCTCGCCAGTTGTTCTAACTCAACCGCTAGCGATCGCAGGTAGTCTGCTCGTTGGCGCATTCGGTTACTAATTCCCTCTGTACCAGTGGCAAGGCACTCCGGGCAAACATCACTAACATATTCGCCGGATTCCCGATACGCTCTTGCCACCACCTCTAGCGGGAAAAAAATGTTACCGCACAAATTACAACGGCATTTTTCCTCGAAGTGATTACTCTCAACTTGAATTTTAATGGGCATGGACGGTGTTCTCCAAATATATATGCAGTTTTGGGATAGCTGGAATCCTGTTTAGATTTGGCTGAAGCGGGCAGCTTTAATTAATTATTTATTTTATTTTAACCATAAATGTAGTTAATCGTACAGATTATTTCTAATGGCAGAGACACCGTTTTTTTGTTAGCTTTTCATGACAATGTTCTCGCCTCATCCCCAAGGGCTACACCTACTTAGGAGCTAATGAATAAGTGCTGTGGTGAGGGGGAGGGCGCAATCCTTGTAGTGCGTTTAGCGAAGCCATGCCGCAGACTTTGCATCTTGCTTGCTACTAATACCCAATTTAAATGCATGACAGCTTATTGTCGCCAGATCGTGATAAAAAAATACTCAGAGTTCAGACTCTGAGTATTAATAAACAAGCAATAACTCTATTGAGGCTTTGCTGAAGCCAGAATCAGAGGAATTCCATCACTTTTATTTCCCTCCGAATTTTCAGCCAATAAACTCGTTGAGAGGTTGCTGCATCCAAGCGGTAAAGTTTTGTTGCTTTAACCTTCCCACTGTGCCGCTATATGCTCAGCCAAATCGACAACTCTCTGAGAATAGCCCCACTCATTGTCATACCAAGCAATGACTTTAACCATATCACCACCCATTACCATCGTTAGACTGGCATCGACAATAGATGAAGCATCATGTCCCTTGTAGTCTGAGGACACCAACGGTAAGTCGTTGTATTCCAAAATGCCCTTAAGCGAGTTTTCTGACTCTTCTTTGAAGACTTTGTTTACCTGCTCAGCAATGGTGCTTTTCTCAACTTGAGCCACCAAATCCACAACCGATACATTCGGGGTAGGTACGCGCATCGCGATCCCATTCAATTTCCCCTGCATATCTGGAATAACTAAAGCCACAGCTTTAGCTGCTCCCGTCGAGGTTGGCACAATATTGATCGCCGCTGCTCTTGCTCGACGGACATCACGGTGACTCGCATCCAGAATCCGCTGATCCCCAGTGTAACTGTGGGTCGTGGTCATGGTTCCTTTAATGATGCCAAAGTGTTCATGTATCACTTTGACCACAGGAGCCAGACAGTTTGTTGTACAACTCGCATTGCTAACAATGTCATGCTTGCTGTGTTCGTAGTCGTGATGATTCACTCCAACAACAAACGTGCCGATGTCACCACCTTTCCCTGGAGCCGTAATCAGCACTTTCTTGCCGCCGGCGGCTATATGCTTAGATGCACCATCCCTGGTGACAAACACCCCGGTCGATTCGATGACTAGGTCAATACCCCAATCACCCCAAGGCAAGTTCAGGGGGTTGCGATCCGATACACACTTAATGGTTTTACCATTGACGATTAGGGAATTTTCGTCATAGCCAATGTCGGCTTTGAGCGTCCCTAGCATGGAGTCATATTTAAGCAAATGAGCATTTGTCTTGGGATCAGATGTATCATTGATGCCCACTAACTCCAACTGACTATTTTCTCTAGTCAGTAAACATCTGGCGAAATTACGTCCGATGCGTCCGAACCCGTTGATCGCTACTCTAATCACTGCGTCTTGCCCTCTGTATTCAAGCTCAGTAAATATACTTTTTATGAACCTAATCATATCGCAAAGCCGGACAAATTCTAAATGCCGATTCAGGGACGGATCGGAAAACGTCGGACATAGATGTTGCTCTAAGCCTTTCCAACCAAGGGTTTGGGTGAATCTGAATTGAGAATATGAGTTGTTGGATTAGGGGTGTATAGTGTGGTTAGATGTCAATACGGCTAGCAGCGATCTCTAATTTCATCGTCTCTTCCCGACGCGCCCTAGCACGTCTGGAACAGGCTTCCCCATGTCGAGTGTCGGAATTCTAGGGTTCTGCTGAATTTTCCGGAAACTCCAGAATGAAGGCTGTTTATTATAAAAAACCGTCTGGAGATAGAAAAAGTTACTTCAGTACAAACACGGTGGTCAACTCCACTGGAGCAATAACACAATTTATAGTGAAGTGGGTCTGTTGCCAAGAAAATCTGATAAATCCACCCTTTGCTATATCTTGAAAAATCAATTCTTGATATGATAGCGCGTGTTATTGGCACAGTAGGCTTGTGTGGTGTGGTGTGTAAGGAGTTAAGATGCCTAATATTGTCGATCTTAGTGGCAAGCCATTCCATTTCATCGGAATTGGTGGAATTGGTATGTCAGCGCTGGCTTACGTTCTAGCCAAACGCAACCTCCCTGTATCTGGGTCTGATATTCGTTCGACGCCGATTACTCAGCGGTTGCAAGCTGTCGGCGCTCATCTGTTTAGAGACCAGAAGGCAACCAATTTGGAATTTTTTAGAGAAACGAATGTCTCCACTTATCAGGGCGCATCAGCAACGGCGATTGAACCGGAACCCACGGGCAAAAAAATTGTCGTCCCCTCAAACCGCAACGGCGTTAGGGAAGACCATCTTGCCTCCTGCTTACCCCAAGTCATCTGTTCGAGTGCGATTAATCCAATCAATTCAGAGTACAAAGCGGCTGTAGAAGGCGGCTACCCAATTTTTCATCGCTCCGACTTACTGGCGGCGTTGATGCAAGACTACCGAAGCATTGCCGTTGCTGGAACTCACGGCAAAACCACAACCAGCAGTTTAATGGGATACCTGCTGCTGAAAACGGGTCTAGATCCGACTATCGTGGTTGGGGGAGAAGTGGATGCTTGGCAAGGGAATGCGCGTCTGGGTCAAAGTCCCTTTCTGGTGGCTGAAGCAGATGAATCAGACGGATCGTTAGCCAAGCTGGCTCCGGAAATTGGTGTGATTACCAATATTGAACTGGATCACCCCGACCATTACCAGAATCTCGACCAAGTTATCGAAACCTTCAAGATTTTTGCCGATCGCTGTCAAACCATCGTGGGCTGTATTGATTGCCAGACATTGCGATCGCATTTCACCCCCACAATCAGCTATAGCCTACAACGCACAGCCGGAGCTGACTACAGCGTGGATCGCATTGTTTATCAGGCAGAAGGCATCACGGCGAGAATTTGGGAAGGCGATCAGGTGTTGGGTACGCTGCAACTGAGTTTGTTAGGTCAACACAATCTCAGCAACGCCTTAGCTGTTGTGGCAGTAGGACGACACCTGGGACTAGAGTTTGACGCGATCGCCTCCGCCCTCGCCACCTTTGAAGGTGCCAAGCGCCGCTTTGAGGTTCGGGGTGAGTGCAAAGGGATTACCTTTGTCGATGACTACGCTCACCATCCCAGTGAAATTCAGGCAACCCTAGCGGCGGCTCGCTTACAGGTTGAATTATCACGCCGTATTGTTGCCATTTTTCAGCCCCATCGCTATAGTCGAACCTTGACATTTTTGTCAGACTTTGCTAAATCATTTGGCGATGCTGATCTCGTCGTGGTCACAGACATTTATAGCGCAGGCGAAGCCGGTGTTGGACAAATTACAGGAGAACAAGTGCGAGCCGCGATCGCGGCTCACCATGAGCGGGTCTACTACCAACCAACCTTAGATGAAGTCTCCCAACTCCTCGCCCAAATCCTGCAACCCGGAGATTTGGCTATCTTTCTCGGTGCGGGAAATTTGAATCAGATTATTCCCCAGGTTATAGAGTCCTACCAGACGGCGACACCTGAGAATTCGACTGAATTGAGTCAAACCGTCTAAGGTTGGTTAACCCCAGCCGCACCCGATTGGGTGTGTCCACTTCCACTGGCTAAAATCCATCGGCATTCTTTTGACCTGTATTGATATGACCTTGTCATCCTATTCTCCCGGCGTTGCTAACGCGCCACTGTGTCAGAAAACCTCTGACAAGCCTAAGCTTTACTTGCCTGGAACTGACTGCATCCTCCGTTCTCAGGTGTCTTTAGCGAGTTTGACATCCTTTCGCGTGGGGGGTCCCGCCGAGTGGTATGTGGCACCCCGACGGGTCGAGGATCTGCTCGCCAGTTTTGAATGGGCAGATTTGCAGGGATTACCCATAACCTTGTTAGGGGCGGGTTCTAATCTACTGGTTAGCGATTGTGGGTTGTCCGGCTTAGTCGTCTGCACTCGTCATCTCCGTTCTACCTACTTTGACCCGGATACGGGTCAAGTCACCGTGGGAGCTGGAGAACCAATCGCCCGTTTAGCATGGCTTGCCGCTAATCACGGTTGGCAAGGGTTGGAATGGGCGGTAGGTATTCCGGGAACTGTGGGGGGCGCTGTGGTGATGAATGCCGGTGCCCATCAAAGTTGTGCGGCGGATCTGTTGGTGAGTGTGGAAACCATTTCACCCAACGGAGTCGTGGAGCAACTCACGCCTCAAGAGTTGGACTTTCGCTATCGCACATCTATCCTACAAGGGGGGAATCGCTTCGTGACTCAGGCAACGTTTCAGTTGCAACCAGGCGCTGATCCCAAACAGGTTCGAGCGACAACAACTCACCATTTAAAGCAACGCCGTGATGCTCAACCCTATCACTTACCCAGTTGTGGCAGTGTTTTCCGCAATCCCGAACCCCACGCTGCGGGTTGGCTGATCGAGCAATTGGGTTTGAAAGGCTATCAAATTGGTGGCGCTCAAGTGGCAGAACGCCATGCTAACTTTATCTTGAACTGTGGCGGTGCTAAAGCCAGCGATATCTTCCAACTGATTCGTTATGTGCAGCAGCAAGTCGAGCAGCATTGGTCGCTCTCCTTAGAGCCAGAAGTGAAAATCTTAGGACGGTTTCAGGCGGTCTAAAGATGTCGCATTGACCGAAGCGGTACTAAGATTAAGACTTAGCAACGATAAACCCGTCCAACTTGAGAGACAGTCAATACGTTATGACCAAAGGACAAGGATTCGGCTTCGGTTTAGGCAAGATGAAAGAACTTGCCGAAGCATTCAAAAAAGCCCAAGAGGTACAACAAGGAGCAAAACAGCTTCAAGAAGAATTGGAGCAAATGGAAATTGAAGGCTCCTCTAGTGATGGTATGGTTAAGGTGTTTATGAGTGGGAATCAGGAACCCCTGCGCGTCGAAATTGCTCCAGACGCGATCGCTCAGGGAGCCGAAACCCTATCAGAAACGGTTACAGCCGCCATGAAAGATGCTTATGATAAATCAACCACGACCATGAGAGAACGTATGGAAGAACTCACCAGTGGGCTAAATCTGCCAGGGATGTAACCTTATCTGTAGAACTGGGAATGAGAGTCATGTCATCCATCAAAGACAGCACATCCCAGTTCTGCTCTGATTGTCATTGGTCGAATGCCAATGACGAATGACTAAGGACTAAGGACTAAGGACACTCTCCACCGTTAACTTTAGTTGTCCCCACCTACTTAGTAATTTCTGTGACTTTAACGGTAACTTGTCCCTCAGCTAATTGAATCTGTAATTCTTCTCCAGGAACAAGACTCGCCACATTCCGAGCAATTTTTCCTTGTTCAGTCCGCACCACCGCATACCCTCGTTTTAAAACATTGGCTGGGTCAAGGGTGGCTAACTTTTGCCCCAGAAATTGACAATGTTGAGTGGCTTGATTTATGCGCCAAGATGTGCTATTAAATAATCGCTGTCGCTGCTGCGCGATCGCATGTTGTTCCTGCTGTAGCTGTCGGTTAAGGGGTAAGCGTTGGAGACGATTCCTGAGTTGGTGTAATTGGTTGCGGCAGGTATCCAAATGATGAGTTACTGCCTCATGTAACGCCTCCTGACGCTGCTGATGTTCCCTAATCAGAGTTGCCAACTCTGGCACGGCTCGTTCAGCAGCGGCTGTAGGTGTATGAGCGCAACAATCAGCCACTAAATCGGCTAAGGATTCATCCCGTTGATGACCAATTCCTGTTAAGACAGGAATCGAACAGTTCGCGATCGCTCTCACCACTCGCTCATCATCAAAGCCAACCAAATCCTCCGATGCGCCACCCCCTCGCGACAGAATCACCAACTCAGCCCTCCCGTCTCGCTCAACTCGCTCAATCGCTGCCACAATCGATTCGGGTGCCAAATCCCCTTGCACTTGTGCCGGAGAAAACAACACAGATAACCCCGGATACCGTTGTCGAAGGGTGCGCTGAATATCTCCCCAAGCGGCGGCTTGGGGTGAAGTGACTACCGCGATGGTTTGGGGATGCGTTGGTAGGGGGCGCTTGTTTTGGGCATCGAATAATCCTTCAGCCTCCAATCGTTGGCGAAGTTGGTTGTAGCGCAGCGCCTTTAACCCCTCTCCTCCCGGTAACGCCTGCCAAACCATAAGCTGGTATTGTCCCCGTTGCGGATAAATCCGGATACTGCCTAAAGCAATCAACTGTTCTCCGGATTGGGGGAGTTGCACCAGCTTACTTAGCACAGAGTTCCACACCACGCACTGAATCGATGCCTTACCCTCTAAATCTCGCAGGGTGAAAAACATACCACTCCGATGGCGGTTGGCACTAGAGACTTCTCCAATTACCCAAACCTTCTGGAGTTGGGTATCCTGCTCTAACAGATCCTGAATATAGTCGGTTAACCCAGCAACCGACAGAGTTCCCTCTGGAAGCGATGAATTATCATTTGTCATTTGTCATTTGTCCTTAACTATATGATCCCCTGCTCCCTCGAACTTGCTGATTGACCCAACAGTGCTATAGTAGTACCTGTGTTCTATACTAGGGGAGAGGAAATGCTGTCAAATGTCTCTCTCCAGTCCAAGAGTTGGGATCAAAACACAGTAACAGTTTGGCAAAATTTTGGCGTTGATGAAAAATTTCCTGGCATTGACAAATTAGCATTTGTGTGATTTGGTTCCAACAATCAGGTCACATTAATCTCAAAAGGCAGTCGGCGTTAAAATAGAGCCAACTTTCTGCACTAATTCTCAGTCCATTTCAATAACAGTTCTTGAGGCATCCATGGCTACCCAAATCACCAACAGTCCCGAAAAGGAAAAAGCCCTGAACTTGGTACTCAACCAGATTGAGCGTACCTTTGGCAAAGGTTCGATTATGCGCTTGGGAGATGCCACCCGTATGAAGGTGGAAACCATCTCCAGTGGTGCAATTACTCTAGATTTAGCCTTGGGTGGTGGCTTGCCCAAAGGACGGGTTATCGAGATTTACGGACCAGAAAGTTCTGGAAAGACGACTCTCGCCTTGCACGCCGTCGCAGAAGTGCAAAAGTCTGGTGGAGTAGCCGCATTTGTAGACGCTGAACATGCTCTCGACCCTACCTACTCATCAGCGTTAGGGGTTGACATTGCTAACCTTTTAGTATCTCAACCGGATAGTGGTGAATCCGCTCTGGAAATCGTCGATCAGCTAGTGCGATCGGCGGCTGTGGATATTGTTGTGATTGACTCGGTAGCCGCCTTGGTGCCTCGTGCAGAAATTGAAGGTGAAATGGGCGATACCCAAGTGGGATTACAGGCGCGTTTGATGAGTAAGGCGCTACGCAAAATTGCTGGAAATATTGGCAAATCAGGCTGCACCGTCATTTTCCTCAATCAGTTGCGACAAAAAATTGGTATCACCTACGGCTCTCCAGAAGTCACAACAGGCGGTAATGCTCTAAAGTTTTATTGTTCAGTCCGCTTAGACATTCGCCGGATTCAAACGCTCAAGAAAGCCAGCGAAGGGGAATATGGAATTCGCGCTAAGGTCAAGGTAGCAAAGAATAAAGTTGCACCACCCTTCCGAATTGCTGAGTTTGACATTATCTTCGGACATGGGATTTCCCGGTTAGGATGTTTAGTTGACTTGGCTGAACAAACCGGGGTGATTAACCGCAAGGGAGCTTGGTATAGCTACAACGGCGAAAATATTGCCCAAGGTCGTGACAATAGTGTCAGGTATATTGAAGAGAATCCTGAAATTGCCGCGACTATTGAACAACAAGTGCGCGAACAGCTTGATATGGGAGCTATGGTGTCAGCGAATTCCATCAACCCCGACGAAAACGAGGAGCAAGAGGAAGAACAAGAAAATTTTGAGGAAGATTAAGCTGAATCCCTCAAAACCTTGATCAAGGGTGCGTTAGCGAAGCGTAACGCACCCTACTGGCGTGGCACAGCTAAAATGAACGTTTCGCTCGTACTCCAATCTTTCCCGTTCCCTGTTCCCCGTTTCCTATCCTCATCACAACATGTATTCGGCAAGCCCTACTTAGGGATTGGGAATTTGCCGACTGAAAAATCGGTCTAAAATTTCTGCGCGTTGATGGGAATTTAATTTAGGTAAAGCGGGTTCTCCAGATAATTCTTCTAACTTCGATAGTTCTTGCAAAAATTGTGATGTCCCTTTGTGATAGTCCCCTTCAGAGGCTTTGGCTTTTGCAGGTAACTCCAAATCTTCATCTGGGGCTTTTCGTTTTGAGGATGAGGAAGCTTCTACAGAGGAAGACGCTTTGGAGGCTTTCAGTTTGGCGATAATTTCTGGAGAGGCGGGGTTGAGCTTTTGGGTGTCGTTGCAGAGGAAAAAGTAAAATGCAAGGGTACTGAGTCGAATGCAATCGCCATCCTTAAGCGATATATGCCCGTGGACAGGTTCACCGTTGACATAGGTGCCATTCGTGCTTTTAAAATCGACGAGGTAATATCCTTTGTTTGGCAGATAGTAAATCGCCGCATGATGACGGGATAAGTGGGGATCTGGAATCGATATGGCTAATTGGCGATCGCGACCGATAGTCCAAATTCCCTGAGGCTGAAACAGGGTTTGGGTTTTTCCCTCTACCAGATTGGTCATCAGACAAGGTCGCTGACTTTGAACAATACCCGTGACAAAGCGAACTGTTCGACTCGAGAACGTTTTATGTCCCGTTTTTTCAAGCTGGAGGATTTCATCGAGTAGACCCCGATGATACTCGTATAGCTTCAGGAAAACCTGGTATAGACCCAATCGTTGTTCGATTTCCATAAAACGAGCCGACAATTCCTAAACAACCTAATACCCATTGATGGGAACTTTAACATTCGGATTGGTCTATCGTTTCGGATGAACTCTACAGCGTTAGAAATTTTACCTGGGGATTAAAAGAGGCAGGTTGGCTGTTGCCTAATTCAGATATCTGTCGAGTTCAAGCCAATCTTAACCTATGGCTTACGCTCTGCCCGTTGTTCTAGGCGAAATAGCCAAATCATTAGGGCGACGATGCCAGCTTGTAGCGCCAGATTGGGAAATGCTGTCGCCACTTCTCGACCTGCAATTAACTGTGCCAGGAAAACAAGTCCTCCAATAAAGCCAGAGGCTGCAAATGCCACATAGATAAATTTTCTCAGTCCTCGGTAGGGCGCTTTTGCCTCAGCTTTCAGTCGAGCGTATTTTTCCGGACTCATCTGTCGCGATTTGGGTTTTGACTGGGGCTGGCGATTGTTTGGGGTTGAATGGGTCATGAGTTTCGTTGATCATACCTCTCTAGCTTAATGGTGACATGCCTATCCCCACCTTGGGCAGTAAAATATGCGAAACCTTGCTTTAATATAAACAAAGGTATCTTTGGAGTGATTGGCTCACAGGGTTCATGCCATAGAAGAAAAAAGATGCCGTTATTGGCGCTAAAGCTTGCTATAGTAGTCAAGTGATGCCGGTGTAGCTCAGTGGTAGAGCATTCGATTCGTAATCGAACGGTCAGCGGTTCAAATCCGCTCATCGGCTTAAACTAGGTGTCGATTGACAGATTATTTGTCACCGTTGTCAGATTAGTGTCGTCTTGACAAATTATGTGTCGTCTTTACGCCTTAGTATCATTTGACAACATATCACTCAAAATGCAGAAGCGATTGCCAAGTGACAAATTGAATGCTTCTTTACAATCCACTCTAAGCACGAAAGTTAGTTCAATTCCCTAGCCGGGATGGTCGTTGAAACTCTAAGCGCTCAAACCCTTTCTTGTCCTGACTTGCACAGACTGCTTTTGTCAGTCAGCCAGTTGATCGCCTATATTCGGATAGAACTCAGTATTACCGCGTCGCTACTCACCTAGGGACTTGCGGAAAAATAGAAATCTGATAGTAGCAGAACCTTAAACGACGACCCGATCAAGTGCTATTGGCAGGTGTTACGCGATCGCATCACCGAACTCGAACAGCAATTGGCATCCTTAGAGTCGAAAAGAACAACTGTTGTCTAAGCAAGATCCCCGACTTCTCCAAGAAGTCGGGGATCTGTCTGTCTGTATTAAGCTGAAGTTCCCCCCATCCCGATTGGTGATAGAAGTCGAAACCCCGACTATGTAAGCGTTTGAGCCAATTACTCCTCTCAATTTGTACCCATGTATATTTAAGATTTTCTTA